>CAYTTZ010000044.1:0-18042 GCA_964440945.1 uncultured Woeseiaceae bacterium | reverse complement strand
AGTTAGCTTACGCGATCGGGTTTGCCGACCCGGTTTCCGTTCTGGTCGACACGTTTGGGACGGAGAAACTGCCTGCTCAGTCCATCCAGGAGGCTGTTTTGACTGTCTTCAAACTCAAGCCGGCTGAGATTGTGAAGGAACTTGACCTGTTGCGGCCCATCTATGAGGCGACGTCCGCCTACGGACATTTCGGGCGGCAAGATATCGACCTGAGTTGGGAAAAAACCGACAAAGCCGAAATATTGAAAGACGCAGCGGCCTGAACTCAAATTTAACCTGGAGAGACACAATGAGCAGCGAAGCTGTCGCTATTCAAACGAATGATTACAAGGTCGCCGACATTGCGCTCGCCGACTTTGGCCGTAAGGAAATCGCCATTGCCGAGACCGAAATGCCTGGGCTCATGGCGATTCGTGAGGAATACAAGGGTCAGAAGCCGCTTGATGGCGTGCGCCTGACCGGCTGCCTGCACATGACGATTCAGACCGCCGTGCTGATCGAGACGCTCGCGGATCTCGGTGCCGACATTCGCTGGTCTTCGTGCAACATCTTCTCGACCCAGGACCACGCGGCGGCTGCGATTGCAGCGGCCGGGGTTCCGGTGTTCGCATGGAAGGGCGAGACGGAAGACGAATACTGGTGGTGCGTTGAGCAGACCATCAATGGTCCTGACGGCTGGACGCCGAACATGATCCTTGATGATGGCGGCGACCTCACCGGGCTGGTGCATGACAAGTATCCCGAGATGATGAAAGACATCAAGGGCCTGTCAGAAGAGACGACGACGGGCGTCAAGCGCCTCTACGAGATGATGGCGGAAGGGTCACTGAAGTGCCCCGCTTTCAACGTCAATGACTCGGTTACCAAATCCAAGTTCGATAACCTTTACGGGTGTCGCGAATCGCTCGTCGACAGTATCAAGCGCGCCACCGATGTGATGGTCGCGGGCAAAGTCGCTGTTGTCTGCGGGTTCGGCGATGTGGGCAAGGGCTCGGCGCAGTCGCTGCGAGCGCTCGGCGCCATTGTCTGGGTTACCGAAATCGATCCGATCTGCGCCCTGCAGGCGTCGATGGAGGGTTACCGCGTTGTCGACTTCGACGACGTCTGCCACCAGGTCGACATCGTCGTGACAGCGACGGGCAATTACCACATAGTTACCGGCCCGCAAATGGAACGCATGCGGGACCAGGCCATCCTCTGTAACATCGGCCACTTCGACAACGAGATCGACGTTGCTTACCTGAAAAAGTTCGAGTGGGAAAACATCAAGCCCCAGGTCGATCACATTATTTTTCCTGACGGAAAGCGCATTATTCTGCTCGCCGAGGGCCGTCTCGTGAATCTCGGTTGCGGCACCGGGCATCCGAGTTTCGTGATGTCCAACTCCTTTACGAACCAGGTGCTCGCGCAGATTGAGCTCTGGCATAACGGCGACAAGTACGAAGATTCCGTCTACGTATTGCCCAAGCATCTCGACGAGAAAGTCGCGCGCCTGCACCTGGGTCGCGTTGGTGCGAAGCTTACCGAGCTTACGGATGAGCAGGCCAAGTACATCGGCGTGGATAAGAAAGGCCCGTACAAGTCAGAGATTTACCGCTACTAAGGATCGGCGTATCCAAGCAAACCCTGATGCAGCTGACAGCGATTTGATCCGGATTCTGCACCTCACGGATCCGCATCTTTTCGCCGATTCCGAAGGGAGCCTCCGTGGCATGGTCACGCGGGCGTCCCTGCAGCGGGTGCTTGATCACTACCAGTCCGGCGACTGGGAAGCCGATCGAGTTGTCGTAACCGGTGACCTGATTCAGGATGATTCTGCAGCAGCGTACGACTGCTTCCGAGATCTCCTCTTGCCACTGAATCTGCGCATACACTGCGTGCCCGGCAATCATGATGTTCGCGAACTTATGCAGCGAGTATGTTGTGCCCCTCCCTTCTCCTATTGCGCTTACGAAGAAATCGGCGACTGGCTGATCGTCGGCCTGGACAGCTGCGATACCGAGGACGCCGGCGGATTTCTGAGCGCCGATGAACTCGAGCGCCTGTCAGGCATCGTCGAGCAGAGCGCAGCCAAACACGTCATGGTTTGCCTGCATCACCCGCCGGTTGTAATGGGCAGCACCTGGCTGGATTCGGTCGGACTGCGGAACGGCGAGCAATTCCTGCAGCACGCGGCCGCGTTGAATCGCGTGCGTCTTGCCGTTTTCGGTCATGTTCACCAGGCGTACGAGGCCGAGCATGAGGGCATGCGCATCATCGCCACTCCGTCGACCTGCCGGCAGTTCCTGCCGGGCAGCGACGACTTTGCCGTCGACGATCGCCCGCCGGCCTATCGGCGTATCACCCTGGCAGGCGACGGCAGCTTCGATAACGAACTCGTATGGCTCGACGATGAGTAGGATAGCGTGCCTCGTCCTGGCGCTTGCCGTCTGCTCGCCTGCCGTAGCCGACAGCGAAACGCATCCCGTGACACTCTGGCGCGCGCAGGGCATTAGCAATAACGTCTACCTGCTTGGCTCGATCCATCTGCTGCGGGAAGAGGACCACCCCTTGCCTGCGGCGATCGACCTTGCTTATGAAGATGCCGATGTGTTGATCATGGAACTCGATATGGATGATATCGACAGCATGGCGGCGCAACAGCTGTTTAACCAGAGCGGTGTATTACGCGACGGCACGACGCTCAGAGACCTGATGGGCGAAGAGCTCTATCGGCGCGCGGAAATTGCCGCCGAGGCAAATGACATTCCACTCGAATTGCTCGCAAGCAGCGAGCCGTGGCTTGCGGCGATCACCGTCGAGATGATGTCGCTGTTCCGAATCGGCTTCGATCCGACGCTGGGCGTGGAAATGACCATGCTTGCCCGTGCCGTGCGCGACGGCAAGCGAATTGACGGGCTGGAGGCAGTTGAAGAGCAGCTGGCCTTTCTCGACGGCCTGTCTCTCAGCGCGCAGCGCGACATGTTGATTCAGACGCTCGAAGACAGTGCCAAGCTGCGCGAGTCGATTGACGAGATGATCCGCGCGTGGCGTTACGGTGACATTGCCTTCCTTGAGTCCGGTCTGCTTGATAGTTACGAAGGGCATGATGAGCTGATCGATGCGCTATTGACTCAGCGCAATCGCCGCTGGGTGGCGAAGATTGCTGAGCTACTGGATGACCAGGACGACTACCTGATTATCGTCGGTGCGCTACATCTGGTTGGCGAGATCGGTGTGCCAAGTCTTCTTGCTGAGAAAGGCGTGAAGATCCAGCAGTTGAGTGAGCCGGCACCTATTCGGTAGCATGCGCTGCTGTCACGGAGAAAACTAATGAGTCTGTTTGAAAACGCCCGGCGCGTCATTGCCGGGGGCGTCAATTCGCCCGTCAGGGCCTTTGCCGGCGTCGGTGGCGAGCCGGTATTCTTCAAGAGCGCAAAAGGCGCATGGCTCGAAGCCGAAGATGGCAGCAAGTACATCGACTACATCGGCTCGTGGGGACCCATGATCCTCGGGCACAGCCACCCGTCTGTCATAGCGGCAGTAACGGAGACAGCCAGGCAAGGCCTGAGTTTTGGCGCACCCTGCGTGCTGGAGACTCGCATGGCGGAGAAGATCTGCGCCATCGTGCCATCCATCGAACGGGTTCGAATGGTCAGTTCCGGCACCGAAGCGACGATGAGCGCAATTCGGTTGGCGCGCGGTCATACCGGCCGTGACAAGATCATCAAGTTCGAAGGTTGCTATCACGGTCACTCCGACTCGCTGCTGATCAAGGCTGGCTCCGGCGCACTAACGCTCGGCGTCCCGAGTTCCCCGGGCGTGCCCGCCGGTCTTGCCGAGCACACGATCACCCTGCCGTTCAACGACATTGGCGCCGTGCAGGCAGCCTTTGCCGAACTCGGCGATCAGATTGCCTGCGTCATTGTCGAGCCGATCGCCGGCAACATGAACATGGTACCGCCGGTGCCTGGCTTCCTGGAGGGGCTGCGCGATGCCTGTAGCGGTGCTGGCGCGCTGCTGATTTTTGACGAAGTCATGACCGGGTTTCGCGTCGCCAAAGGCGGCGCTCAGGCCATCTATGGAATCAAGCCGGATCTGACGACGCTCGGGAAAATCGTCGGTGGCGGCATGCCGGCCGCCGCATTCGGCGGCCGCACCGACGTCATGTCGAGCATCGCCCCTGACGGTCCGGTCTACCAGGCCGGCACGCTCTCGGGCAACCCGGTCGCCATGGCCGCAGGCCTGGCCACGCTTGAGCATATCGACGAGCCTGGCTTTTATGAAGCGCTGAGTGCCTCAACTCAGCGCCTGACAGACGGTCTTGCTGCGGCCGCCGAAAAATCCGGCATTGCGCTGTCTATTGAAAACGAGGGCGGCATGTTCGGCTTCATATTTACGGCTGACGGACCGGTGCGCAGTTTCGCGCAAGTGGCCGCAGCCGACGTTGAACGCTTCAGGAAGTTCTTCCACGGCATGCTGGATGAGGGCATCTACCTGGCACCGTCAGCGTTCGAAGCGGGCTTTGTTTCCGCCGCACACAGCGACGATGATATCGATGCGACCATTGCCGCGGCAGAACGCGTTTTTTCGAACCTGTAGGCCACGGAACGTCTGCCTAATAATTCGTCGCCTGCGCAGCTATACAAAATTAGTCAGGGGTTTCCTGGCGCCTGACAGAGTTCATAAGCTGGTCAATGAGCTTTAGCCGCTCCAGCGTCTCGCTGCTTTCCAGGAAGCGTTGCTTTTCTTCGAGATCGATCGGCAGGATTTCGACAAGCCGATAGGTCACCCAGACAGCATCATCGAAGCGACGCTCGAGCGTTTCGTACAAACGCCCGAGATCGTCGAGTACGCTCTCCAGAATCTTCGTCAGCGATGCATACTCCTCCGGCAATGCCATGTCCGGCTCGGGGGGAATCGCCTCAACGGTTCCGACGTTGAGTCCGTCAGCCTGTCGCCGGACGGACAGCAGCCGAAATCGTTCGCCGCCGGCTGCCGTTACGCCGAGCAATCCATCGCTACCCTGGTACCAGTCTGTGATAGTGGCCAAGGTACCGACTCCATACGTCGTCGCCGTGCCGTCCTCCTGCCCTTCCTTGATCAACAGCACGCCGAATGGCGAGTCGTGCTTCATGCAATGACTGATCATGTCGATGTAGCGCGACTCGAAGATACGCAGCGGCAAAGGCCCGCCTGGAAACAGTACCGTTCGAAGTGGAAAAAGTGGTATGTCCATCGCAGTAAGTATAATAGCGGTTACTTCGAGTCGCGACCGTTTGTCGCCGCGACGCCTGGTAATGCGCGAAGACGGCCTCGTTAAGCGCCGCGTGTTCGCTGCAGCATAGCCGTCAGCGTTTGCCGGGCGGAGCCAAAGCCGCCGTTACTCATGAAAACCACCTGGTCGCCGGACAAGACGCGCGTCGACATGTCCGCAACCAGCTGGTCATAGTCACTGAACAACCGGACCTTGCTGCCGAGCGTCGACAGCGCAGCCTCGAATTCGCCAGCCACGCTCTTTGGCCTATAGACCCAGACAAGATCCGCACCCTGCAGCGAGTCCGCGATCGTATCGTTGTGCACGCCGAGTTTCATCGTGTTGGAACGCGGTTCGATAGCGACCACAACACGATGACCCGGGTAGCGCCGCCTGACCGAAGTGATAGTCTTCCTGATCGCCGTGGGGTGGTGCGCGAAATCATCGTAAATCGCGATATCCGCCACCGTTGCCGTGCGCTCCATACGTCGTTTGACGCCCTCGAAACGCGACATGGCGTCAACGGCCTGTGGCAGCGGTACGCCCGCCGAGGCGGCTGCCGCAACGGCCGCGAGCGCATTCTCAAGGTTGTAGCTGCCGCCGATTTGCCAGCGCGTTTCGGCAGAGGCGCCGTCGGGACCCTGCATCCGAATGCGGCGCTCGACCTTGTCGGCAAAACTGGCTGTCCAGTTCGCCTGCTCACCCAATCCGAACGTCTCGACAGGTGTCCAGCAGCCCATCTCGATTAATCGGCGCAGGTTGTCGTCGACACCATTGCGAACGATGCGACCGCCACCGGGGACGGTTCGCAACAGCTGGTGGAATTGCCAGAGGATCGCGTCGATGTCCGGATAAATATCCGCATGATCGTATTCGAGATTGTTGAGAATGACGGTGCGAGGGCGGTAATGGACAAACTTGGCACGCTTGTCGAAGAACGCTGTGTCGTACTCGTCAGCTTCGACGACAAAATATTTCGACTGACCGAAGCGCGCCGATTCTCCGAAGTTTGCCGGAATCCCGCCGATCAGAAATCCCGGTGCATGGCCGGCATCCTCGAGAATCCAGGCGAGCATGCTCGACGTCGTGGTCTTGCCGTGCGTGCCTGCTACGGCGAAAACGTGTCGGTCATTGAGAACATTCTCGGCGAGCCACTGCGGACCAGACTTGTAGGGCAAGCCTCGATCCAGCATCGCTTCGACAACTTCAGCACCTCGACTCATGACATTGCCAACAACGACGCAGTCCGGGCTGTTATCCAGCTGCGCCGCATCGAAACCCTCATGGATCGTGATGCCAAGCATTTTCAGCTGCGTGCTCATCGGCGGGTACACATTGCGATCACAGCCCGAAACCTCATGGCCGGCAGCGCGGGCGAGCGCGGCCACACCGCCCATGAAAGTCCCACAGATTCCGAGTATGTGTATGTGCATAGGGCCTCAGGTCGCGGCGATGGCCGGCGGGTGCAGGATCGAATACAACATCAGTTGAAAAATGAAAATGCCCATCGCGATAACGACACCCAGGTACCAGTGCCGCTCGATCGCGCGTGAAATGATATGACCCTCGACCGGCACGGTCCACAACAGAATCAGCGTGATGATCATGTTGCTCAGGTTGTCACTCAGTAGCGGCGTGAGCACGAGGTCGCCGACAACGAACAACAGGCTCAGGAGCGTGCCGCAACCCAGCACCGCCATCAGGGTCTGCAAGAGTCTTGCCCCCTTGCCGGACAGCATAACGATGGCCGCATAGCAGGCAAGACCCGCGATCCCGGTCAGGCTGCCGATGATGAAGTCTTTTTCATCAAGCTCGGCGGTGGCAGCCGTCACCACCACGCCTGCGATCAGCCACATCAGGCCGATAATCACGAACAACAAAGGAGAGTGCGGGAGCGCATCCGGCCCTTTGCGCAGACGAATGATGTCGAACAATGTCCTTATTAGAGCTAGCACGGCGCCTGTTTTCATCCCTGATTGCGGTTCGCAGATGATCGCATGTTAACCTCGGATTCTGTACCTCGTCTTCGGCCAATCAATGCCCCATTACCAATTTGTCGAGCAGCCTGACACGCTCACAACGGATCTGACACGCCACGACCAGGTCGGTGTAGACACCGAGTTCATGCGCGAGAAGACCTATTTTGCGCAGTTGTGCCTGGTGCAGATCTCGACCAGCGATGAGATCTATTGTGTCGACCCCCTGACGGAAAGCAGTAAGGATGACTTCTGGCGAGAATTGCTGGCGCGAGACTGGGTGGTCCATTCTGCGCGGCAGGATATCGAAGTCGTGGTACAGACCGCGGGCAAGATGCCGATGTCGATTTTCGACACGCAGGTCGCCGCGGGTCTGCTTGGCTACCCGGCACAGATGGGCTATGCAGGCCTTGTCAAAGAGCTATTCGATGTTGACATGGACAAGTCACATACCCGGGCCGACTGGAGCAGGCGGCCACTACGCACGGCCTTCCTCGATTACGCGGCCGAAGATGTCGAGTACCTGTTGCCTGCCTGCGAACGCCTGAGCGAACGCCTGGAAAAAGAGGGCAGACTCGAGTGGGCTCGCGAAGACTCCCGCTTGTTGCTGGATCCGCAGCTGTATGAAGTGGGCGCCGACCAGGCGCTCGGCCGGCTCAAGGGGGCGAGAAATTTTCGTGGTCGTAGAAGGGCCGCTGCGGCGAGGCTTGCCGCGTGGCGGGAGCGCGAAGCCATCAATCGCAATCGGCCGAGGCAGTGGATTCTGCGCGACAGTCCGCTGCTGGACATGGCCTATCGCCTGCCCACATCGAGTGAGCAGCTTGCCGAAATTGAGGGCATGCCGGCCAAACTGCTGAGCCGAGTCGGGCCCCAGCTGCTGCAGGAGATTGATGCGTCCGCGAATGACGAGAACAATTACAGCCCGCCGAGCCCGCCCGACGAAGCGCAAAAAGCGTTGCTGAAAGAAATGCAGTCGCGCGTGCAGAAGTGCGCCGAAGATCTCGGCATCGTGGCCGAGACAGTCGCGTCGAAACGAGAGCTTTCGGCCGTAATCGTCTCTGGCAGCCAGGAATTCCGCGTATTTTCGGGCTGGCGGCGCGGTGTCATTGGCGAGCAGCTACTTGCACTGATGTAGCTACCTGTAAAGCGTCGCAAAGCAGCGACAGATTCTGGCTAATGTGAAGTCGATCGCCAAATCCGGGTGCAGTCGTCGTATAGTTTGAACACGACCTTTCGGAGCACAGACTGATGCGATTTCCCGTTCTGATTCTGGCCTCGGCATTTGCGCTCGCAGCCTGTGGTGGCGGCGCAGATACTGCGCCAACGCAGCAGCCGCCGCTGCCAACGCTCTCAATCACCGATGCAACGGTGACGGAGGGTGATAGCGGCACGACGACGCTGGAGTTTGCCGTCGCGTTGTCTCGCAGCAGCGCATCAAATGTCAGCGTCTCCTACGCGACCTCCGACACCAGTGCGGTTGCCGGCGATGACTACGCGGCATCCAGCGGCACAGTAACGATCACGGCCGGCAGCACGGCGGCAACCATTTCTGTCGACGTTATCGGCGACACGAATAGCGAGGCCGACGAGACACTGACGGTGACGCTCAGCGGTGCCAGTGGCGCGACCATTGCCGACGGCAGCGCTGTCGGCACGATACAGAATGACGATGCGGCGCCCGTATTCGGGCTCAGCGAACGACCTGACAACCAGACTTGCGTGGCGCCGCCGCGTACAACGAGCGTGACCACTCAGGAGGCCTTTCCGAATCTACCCGACATCTCGCAGCCAACGAAAATGCTTATGGAGCCTGTTCCGGATCCGCGCTGGTTCGTGCTTCGAAAATCCGGTCAGCTGGTCGTCTTCGATCCTGACAACGCGACATCGGTAACCCCCTATCTCGATTTGTCAGGCGTCGTTCGGACCTCATCCGAAGGCGGACTACTTGGCATGGCTTTTCATCCGGATTTCCCCGCAACCCCGGAGATTTTTCTCTCCTACACGCGCAATCATAGCGGGCCATCAATGCGCTCAGTGATTTCCCGCTTTATTCTCGACGACGTCACAGCGCCGTCCGCGCCGGGCGCCGGAACCGTTGAGCAAGTCATCATCGAGGTCGACCAGGAATTCGACAATCACAACGGCGGCGATATTGCATTTGGCCCAGACGGGTATCTGTACATTGGCTTCGGCGATGGCGGCAGCGGTGGTGACCCGAATGAACGCGCTCAGGACACACGACACCTGCTTGGCTCGTTCCTGAGAATAGAACCGCGGGATTCAACGGCCTGGCAAGCGTCCAATTCGTATTTGATCCCACCGGACAACCCGTTTTCCGCGAATACGAAGTGCGGGCCCGGCCTGAATGGCAACGACTGTCCGGAAATCTATGCCTGGGGCATGCGCAATCCCTGGCGTTGGTCGTTTGACAGCGTGACCGGTCAGCTCTGGGCTGGTGACGTTGGGCAAGGCAGTTGGGAAGAAGTCGACATCATCGAACGCGGCAAGAACTATGGCTGGGATTGTCGAGAGGGCGCACACGACTTCGAAACGGCAGGGTGCAACGGCACCTATGAAGATCCGGTCGCCGAGTATGGGCGCTCCAGCGGCAACTCAATTACTGGCGGCTTCGTTTATCGCGGTTCGGCAATCGGTGGGCGGGTTGGCCAGTACTTCTACGCAGACTACGGTTCGGGTCGAATCTGGGCGCTACGGCCAGATGGACAGAATGGCTATATCAGCGAAGAAATTGAGGATACATCTCGCGGCCCAACGTCGTTTGGCGTCGACGAGGCCGGCGAGCTGTATTTTACGGATATCAACAGCGGGCGCCTGATCAAGCTGGTACCGGGCAGCGGGGGTGGTCAGAGCGCAGTTGCAGATCTGTTATCCGATAGTGGCTGCGTCGATCCGTTGGATATTACACAACCCTATGCCGGCCTGGTTCCGTATGACCTCAACGCGCTTTTCTGGTCCGACGGCGCGGACAAGTCACGTTTTCTCGG
Source organism: uncultured Woeseiaceae bacterium (assembly GCA_964440945.1). GTDB lineage: Bacteria > Pseudomonadota > Gammaproteobacteria > Steroidobacterales > Woeseiaceae > UBA1847. The sequence goes on along the minus strand of CAYTTZ010000044.1, from coordinate 7,825 downwards.
ATTGCCAAACGGCACAGCAATCATTATCGACGGTCAGGACGACTGGCGGTTCCCGGTCGGCACCGTCATCGTCAAGGATTTCCGCCTGAACGGCAGTCTGATCGAGACTCGTCACCTCATGCATCATCCGGATGGCGTCTGGGCTGGCTACACTTACGAGTGGGATGCCGCAGAAACCGAAGCGACTCGGGTGACAGGCGGCAAGACGGTTAGTATCGCCGGCCAGGACTGGATATTCCCGAGCGAAGCACAATGCGATCAGTGTCACACCAGCGCCGCGCGCTTTGCACTGGGACCCGAAACGGCACAGCTAAACAAAGACTTTACCTATCCGAGTACAGGACGTACGGACAACCAGCTTGAAACGCTCGATCACGTCATGATGTTCTCTTCGCCTTTGGCCGGTACGCCCGATACGCTGCCGGCGCTTGCGGATCCGATGGACACGAACGCCGATCTCAACGATCGTGCGCGTGCCTATCTGCACTCCAACTGCGCGAACTGCCACCAACCCGGCGGTGGTACTCCGGTGGATATCGACCTCAGATATTCCACGGCGCTACAGGACACCAATGCCTGTGATGTTGATCCTCAGCTAGGTGATATCGGCTTGCTGGAACCACGTATCATTTTCACCGGTAACGCGTCGCGCTCCGTACTCATCGAACGTGTTAGCCGCCGAGACTCCATGAGTATTGGAATGCCGCCGATCGGTTCGACGGTGGTTGATGCTGCGGGCGTCTCGTTATTGACCGACTGGGTCAATGGGTTGACCGGCTGCCAGTAACAGTGCGAGCGGTCGTTAGTCCAGGGCAGCGAGCAAACGATCGTAGACTTCGTCGATCGTGCCCTCGGCATCGATCTTGGTGAGCTTGTTGCGTTTGGCGTAGTAGTCGACGAGCGGTTCCGTATTCTTGCGGTATACGTCGAGCCGGTTGCCGATCGTCTCTTCGTTGTCATCTTCGCGCTGAATCAGCTCGCCCCCGGCGTTCGCGCATGCATCGAGCTCTTCCTGGGTCGAAAAGTGGACGTTCAGGAGCTTGCCGCTCAGTGAGCAGGTACGTCGGCCTGTCAGGCGTTTCAGCAGAATCTCAAAATCCACATCCATCAGCACGGCTGAGTCCAGCGGCGTGCCCAGCTCATCGAGCAATTCGCTAAGGTCCAGCGCCTGCTGAGTCGTGCGAGGGAAGCCGTCGAGGATGAAGCCGTCGACCGCATCCGGCTCTGTCAGCCGCTCGCTGATAATGCCGAGCACCACGTCGTCGGGAACCAGGTTGCCCGCCTCCATGATTGATTTGGCTTTGAGTCCGAACCGTGTGCCGGACGCGACCGCCTCACGCAGCATATCGCCTGTTGAGACTTGCGGAATATTCCTGTCCGCCATGAGCTTCTTGGCTTGAGTGCCCTTGCCCGATCCGGGCGCGCCCAATAAAACAATACGCATCGCTTGGTCTCTCCAGTTCAGAAAAATACCGCATTTTCCAGCCCGGCCACGTGGCGGACCCGGGCGAGGTACGCTACCGGCTCTGTCCCGGCAGGTCAATGCGTGAGCAGCGCCAACTTCGGTAATTGCCGATGATCCCGGGGAAGGTTTCCGCTATGCTCTTCGCCTCGCAAAAACGGCTCCGGAGAGAAAAAACCCATGTCAGCTATGAACGCGTTCTACGCCCAATCGGGCGGTGTCACCGCCGTAATCAATGCCACCGCCTGTGGCGTTATCCAGACTGCCCGGAAGTATCCGAAAAAGATCGCCAATGTGTATGCCGGCAGGAACGGCATTATCGGTGCGTTGACCGAGGACATGATCGATACCAGCAAGGAAAGTGCGGCGACGATCGCCGCGCTAATGCATACGCCGGGCGGTGCATTCGGGTCCGCGCGCTACAAGCTGAAGGGCATCGACGAAAACCGCGCCGAGTACGAGCGACTGATTGAAGTGTTCAAGGCCCATGACATCGGCTACTTCTTTTACAACGGCGGCAATGATTCGATGGACACGGCGCTAAAGGTGTCACAGATCAGCAAGAGCATGGGATTCCCTGTGACCTGCCTGGGTGTGCCGAAGACCGTCGACAATGATCTGCCGGTTACGGATACCTGTCCCGGTTTCGGCTCTGTCGCCAAGTACGTTGCCGTTTCGACACAGGAAGCGGCCATGGACGTGCTGTCAATGGCCAAGACCTCGACCAAGGTATTTATCCTCGAAGTGATGGGTCGCCACGCAGGCTGGATTGCGGCCGCCGGTGGGCTCGCTGGAAAACAGCCGGGAGATGCTCCGCACATCATCCTGTTTCCCGAAATTCCCTTCAGGAAACGCGAGTTCCTCAAACGCGTTCGCGAGTGCGTTACGAAATATGACTACTGCGTGATTGTGGTCAGCGAGGGTGCCGCTTTTGCGAACGGTACGTTCCTGGCGGAGGCCGGTACCCGCGACGCGTTCGGGCATGCGCAGCTTGGCGGTGTCGCACCGGTCGTCGCCAATATGGTCCGCGAGAACCTGGGTTACAAATACCACTACGCTATTGCCGACTACCTGCAACGCTCTGCGCGCCACATCGCATCCGACGTCGACGTGAAGCAGGCCTACGCGGTTGGCAAGGCGGCGGTGAAATTAGCGCTGCAGGGCAAGACCGCGGTAATGCCGGTCATCAAACGCCTCTCGGACAAGCCCTACCGCTGGAAGATCGAGTCCGCCCCGCTGGGCCGCATCGCCAACAAAGAGAAGATGCTGCCGCGCCGCTACATTACGAAGGACGGCTTTGGCATCACGGAAGCAGCCCGCCGCTACCTCGAGCCCCTGATCAAAGGTGAGAATTATCCACCATATATCAATGGTTTACCGAAGGTCGCGAAGCTCAAGAGCCGCGCCGTGAAGCCCAAGACTGGCATCAAATTTGTGGTATGATGCGCCGCCTGTCGGGGGGCGGGCTCTGACCGGATACCTATAGCGGGATACCGGTTCAAGAGCCAGGGAGCACCCGCGGCACCCTTAAAGAAGAACAATGGGATTTTTACCAAACGAAGCCCTGACGCTGGCGAGTACGCCTTGCGATGGCGGATTCGTTTGATCTATTCGCTACAAAGTCAGGAGAACATCTGATGTCTAACGACATGGCCCTATGGCTCTCGATCGCTGCCGGTGTTGCCGCCCTCATATATGGGGGAATTTCGACACGCTGGATTCTGAAACAAGCCACCGGTAATGCTCGCATGCAGGAAATTGCAGCAGCAATCCAGGAAGGCGCGAAAGCCTATATGGATCGGCAGTACGCGACAATCGGCGGCGTCGGTGTCGTGCTGTTCGTGGTGCTCGGCTTTGCACTGGACTGGGCGACCGCCATTGGTTTCGCCATCGGCGCAATCTTCTCGGCCCTGGCAGGCTACATTGGCATGTACGTTTCCGTACGCGCTAACGTACGTACCGCAGAAGCTGCCAGGCACGGCGTGAATCCGGCGCTCAATATTGCCTTTCGTGGCGGCGCGATCACCGGCATGCTCGTTGTCGGCCTTGGCCTCCTTGGCGTCGCTGGCTACTTCCTCATCCTGCTGCGGACCGGCTCCACCGTCGATCACGCGATTCATGCACTGATTGGCCTGGCCTTTGGTGGCTCCCTGATATCTATCTTCGCTCGTCTTGGTGGCGGTATCTTCACGAAAGGTGCTGATGTCGGCGCCGACCTCGTGGGTAAGGTCGAGGCCGGCATTCCGGAAGACGACCCGCGCAACCCGGGTGTTATCGCGGATAACGTGGGCGACAACGTCGGCGACTGTGCCGGCATGGCGGCTGATCTGTTCGAAACCTATGCCGTGACGATCATCGCGACAATGTTGCTGGGCGGCCTGGTCGCCGTTAACTTCGGTTCTGAAGCAGTGGTATTTCCGCTCGTGCTCGGTGCCGTCTCGATTGTTGCCTCAATCATCGGCACGTTTTTCGTCAAAACTTCGGAAGGCGGCAAGATCATGGGCGCACTTTACCGCGGCATGATCGTCTCCGGCGTACTGGCTGCGATCGCATTCTATTTCGTCACCGACATGATGATGGGCGGCAGCGGCAACGCCATGGGCATTTACTATTCGGCGCTGATCGGACTCGCGCTGACAGCCGCGTTGGTTGTCATTACCGAGTACTACACGGGTACGGATTTCAAGCCAGTCAGGACGATTGCCGAAGCTTCATTGACTGGTGACGCCACCAATATCATCGCCGGCCTTGGTATTTCGATGAAAGCGACGGCACTACCGGTACTGGCTGTTTGTGCGAGCATCTGGGGCACGTTCGCCCTGGCGCCGGATGGCGACAATCTTGCGGGTCTATACAACATCGCGATTGCAGCAACGACCATGTTGTCGATGACGGGTGTGGTCGTCGCGCTCGATGCTTTCGGCCCGATAACGGATAACGCAGGTGGCATTGCCGAGATGGCCGAACTGCCGCCGGAAGTTCGCAAGATCACGGACCAACTCGACGCCGTCGGTAACACGACCAAGGCCGTAACCAAGGGTTACGCGATCGGCTCAGCCGGGCTTGCAGCGCTGGTTCTGTTTGCTGACTACACGCACGCACTCAATGCCGCGAACATCGATGCTGTTTTTCACCTGGACGATCATATGGTGATCATCGGTCTGTTCATCGGCGGACTCGTTCCGTTCCTGTTTGCCTCAATGGCCATGGAAGCGGTCGGTCGCGCCGCGGGTTCGGTAGTGCAGGAAGTACGCCGCCAGTTCCGCGAGATCGAGGGCATCATGGAAGGCACCGGCAAGCCGGATTACAGCCGTGCCGTTGACCTGCTGACCAAATCGGCCATCAAGGAGATGATCGTACCCAGCCTGCTGCCAATCGCGGTACCGCTGATCGTTGGTCTCGTACTCGGGCCGAAAGCGCTCGGTGGCCTGCTGCTTGGCACGATCGTAACGGGCCTGTTCGTCGCAATCTCAATGACCGCCGGCGGCGGCGCCTGGGACAACGCCAAGAAATATATTGAAGATGGCAACTTCGGCGGCAAGGGCTCTGATGCCCACAAAGCCGCGATCACCGGCGACACGGTTGGCGATCCGTACAAGGATACGGCAGGCCCCGCCATTAACCCGTTGATCAAGATCATCAACATCGTTGCGCTTCTCATGGTTCCACTGCTGTAAGCAACACCAGGTAACGCATGATCAAGAAAGTCGCTGGACGAAAGTCCGGCGGCTTTTTTTTGACCTACGAATAGTCGCTGTGGCGGCGAGTGCGCCGCTCTTCAAGCGTCGTGTCAAACACCGCGCCGCACGGCCTCCAAAGCAAGCGCAACCCGATGCGGGCGAAGCAGGACGCCGAGCGGGATCGAGCGAGAAGAACTCGCAATCGACGCCACTGGGCCAGCCAGCGGCAATGAGTTACGGATTCAGCACCCGGTAGGTGCCGGTCGTCGCGGTTCCCAGCAGGGCTGGCGCCTCAACGAAGTAGCCCTGTACAAAATCGACACCAGCATCACGCAACCAGTCAAAGTCTTCCTGGTTTTCAACCTGCTCGGCCACAATGCGAAACTGCATGGTGCGTGCCAGCTTGATCATTGCGACAACCATTTCCTGGTTGACCAGGTCGGAACGCAGATTGCGTGTATAGGTGCCATCGATCTTCAAATAGTCGATCGGCAAGTGCTTCAGACTCGAGAACGATCCCAGGCCGCTGCCGAAGTCGTCCAGGGAGAATTCGCAGCCAATACCGTGCAGCACTTCGATGAAGCGCTGTGCATGTTGCACGTTCGAGAGAATGGCAGCTTCGGTCACTTCGAAGCAGATCGATGACGGTGCTACGCCCGACCGGTCGAGCGAGTCTACAACAAAGCCAAGGAACGCTTCGTCGCCCAGCGTCTGGCTTGACAGGTTGATTGCGCAGCTGCGGTGTGTCGTAAGTTTGATTTCGCCGCTGGAGATCGCTGCGAGGGTAGCATTAATCACCCATCGATCGATCTGCGGCATCATTTGGTAGCGCTCCGCCGGGCGCAGAAATTCAGCAGAATTCGTGGCACGACTTTGGCCATCGTCCAGCCGAATAAGAACCTCCACCGACGGCCCGGATTCCGCGCGGCCACTCATGCTGATGATCGGCTGAACGGCAAGTTCGAAGCTATCTTCGTGTAACGCGGTCTGCAGCTGTCGCAGCCACTGGATATCGCCGCGCTCGCGGGCAACTGCCTCGTCGCGTGCAGAATAGACATGCACCTGGCCCCTGCCCTGCTGTTTCGCCATGTAGCAGGCGGAATCTGCCGCGCTCATGACGTCCTGCAACGTGCCACTTGCGTGGCTGACTTCGATCAGTCCGACCGAAATGCCGATGTTGAAGATTTTGTCTTTCCAGACAAAACGATAATCTGCAACGGCGTTGCAGATATCTGTGGCAATCTGGCGCGCTTTCTCCAGCGGGCAGCCGATGAGAAGCGCCCCGAATTCGTCACCCCCAAGACGGCCGACGAAGTCCGAGTCACGGACCTGATCCTTGATGAGCGTGGCTACTTCTCGCAGCATGTTGTCACCGGCAAGGTGACCGCAGGTATCGTTGACTGCCTTGAAGCGATCGAGGTCCATGTAGAAAACAATATGCACCGCTTCGTCGGCATGTGCGGTGTCCATCGCTTCATCAAGTCGACGCTCGAACTCTCGTCGATTAATCAGGCCGGTCAATGGGTCGTGCGTCGCCTGGTACGACATCTTGCGCGTCAAACCACGAAGCTCACTGACATCGTGGAAAACCACGACGGTTCCCGAAATACTGTTACTGGGCCCTCGCACCGGCGAGGCCGTAATCTCAACCGAATGTTCGTGTTCGCCGTCGCTACTGACCAGGACGGCGCGCCGACCCATATTGACGCGCCGGCGCATGGCCAGGCAACGCTCGACCGGGTCGCCGAGCGGACGTCGATCCGCGTCGTCGACCAGCGTAAAAAGCTCGCCAATCCGGTGACCCGACGCTTCATCCCGATTGGTACCAATGAGCGATTCCGCGGCCTGATTCATGTAGTCAACCCGGCCATCATTGTCTGTCGTTATGACTCCCTCGGAAATGGACTCAAGCGTGTATTGCGCTTGCCGTTTGCTACGTGACAGCGACACTTCGAGACTCTTGCGATGACTGACGTCACGCGCGACGGTCAATATCGCGGAGCGACCCCTGAACTCGATAGTCGAGCTCTGCGCTTCAACCCAAAGCCCTGTCTGGTTGCCGTTGATCAGCTGCATTTCGATGCGCTGAGGCACGTTCTCCCCTGCCAGCCGCTTGGTGACGGTCTTCCTGAATAACGCGCGATACGCCGGTTTGACCAGGTCAGCAATTTCACGGCCAACGAGCTGTGCCGACTCGAGGCCAACGAGACTGGCTGCCGAGTCGTTGGCGAGCAGGATCCGTTCGTCGTGAATAATGACGATTTCGGGCAGAGTTCGCGCAAAATCCTTGAAGAGCCGGTCCCTGCCCTGCAGCTTTTCATCGCGCTCGCCAAGCGCGTCAAACAGTTTGTTGACCGTTTGCGCCAGCTGACCCGTGTCTGCATCATCGGGAACAGTCATGCGCCGGCCAACCGATGCGTCCCGGGAGGCCTCAAGCATTTCTTCGTTGAGGCGCTTTACGCGGCTCGCCAGGCGCTTCCACACGAACCACAGCACCACGCTTGCAGCGATCGCCAGCAGCGCAATCACTGAGAGTGATACAGATATAATGGTAGGTGACATTGAGCGCCCGAGTTACGATTCAGCGAAGTTAGGTGAGGTCATTTGTTATTATTAGCACTCGATCAGTATCCCGTTTCCGAAGATAAGGCACACGAAAAGTTTAAAAAAACCAACCATCTGT
>CAYTTZ010000043.1:0-18271 GCA_964440945.1 uncultured Woeseiaceae bacterium | reverse complement strand
GGAATTGGATCTACCGTTTTACAGAGAGTATGACCTGCCATGGACATCGGGCGTTGGCCAGGAAAGGAAGTTCCGGCGGCTACTGGGCATCATATTCCTCGTATGCGCCGTACTCGGCGTGATTTGGCCGTTTATTCCTGTCCCGGAACCTGATCCCAACGAAATCATTGAAATTCCACCTCGGATCGCCCAGCTGCTGCTCGAGGAGAAGCCGCTGCCACCGCCACCGCCGCCGCCGCAAGAGGAAGAGCCGGAGCCCGAGCCCGAGGAAGTCGAGCCCGAGCAGGTTGCAGAGGCCGAGCCAGAGCCAGAGCCGGAGCCTGCTCATGAGCCTGAACCCGAGCCGGATCGCGCCGAGATAGCGCGTGAACAGGCGCAAGCCGCATTCATGCCATTTGCCGAAGACCTTGCGGACCTGGTTGACACCAATCTGGTTGACCAGATAGCCGACGACCGGCCGCTGACCGCATCGGTCGGGGAGGCGACGCGCAACGAACGCTCAATGATCACGTCCAAAGCGGGCTCCGCTTCGACGGGTATCAATACCGCAGGCATGAGCCGCAATACCGGCGGTACTGGCATAGCGGGCCGCACTACGACGCAGGTAGCCAGTCCGGTGGCTAACATCGGTCAGCCCGGCGGCAGCGCGTCACGGCGGGGCAGCAGTGGCAAAGCCTCGCGCTCTCGCGAGGAGATCGAGCTGGTGTTCGACAAGAACAAAGGCGCAATCTTTGCCTTGTATAACCGCGCCCTGCGAGCAGATCCGTCGCTCGAGGGCAAGCTGGTGCTGAGGTTAACGATCGCTCCGAGCGGACAGGTCACCATGTGTGAGGTCGTCTCGAGCGAGCTCGGCGCCCCGGATCTCGAGCGCAAGCTGGTACAGCGTATCAAGCTGTTCCGCTTCGAGGCGAGGGATGTCGAAGCCATAACGACTACCAAGCCGATCGATTTCTTCCCGGCCTGATCTCGCCAAGTCTCGCCGTTCCTGGTCCCCTGGCTCCCGGCCGGGCGCCAGGGGCGCTGCAGGAAGACGTGATTATCAACTTTTCCTGAGGGCTTTTTTTTCTGTTGCTCCCGCGGCTGACTGCGTAAACTGTGCGCTCAGCGAGGAGCCTATGAACAAAATTCGTACATTTGCCGCAATACTGATCGTGATATTGGCGGCACCTTTGCCAGCTGACGTCACTATTGATGAGCTCGTCACTCAGGCCGGCATCGTTGAAGGGGACATCGCTACCCGCGATTTGCCGAAGTGGCGAGGCGCGAAAAAAATCATGATTGCCCGTGTTGGCCCGGACGATCTCGGCGCTTTGCAGCGCCTCTACCCTGAAACGGATTTCATCCCCGTAAGACCGGATTCCATTGACGTTTCTGCGGCGAGTGACGTGGATGCCATTGTTGGGCTGTGTGACGAGCGCCTCGTGGCCGCAGCTACGCGACTGGTCTGGATACAGATCGCCTGGGCGGGCGCCGAGGGCTGCCTCAGTGTGCCGCGTGTCGGCAGCGGCGAAGTTGTATTGACCAATATGCAGAAGATGTCCTCACCGGTAATTGGGGAGCACGCAATTGCGATGGCAATGGCGTTGGCCCGGGCATTGCCTGTATTCGCAAAACAAATGCAAAGCGGCGAACGCGAGCCTCTGTATGCGGCACCCCGGGGCATGATGATGCCGCTTGCAGGCAAGACGATGCTGGTTGTGGGACTCGGCGGCATCGGCACGGAAGCTGCCAGGCGCGGTGCCGCGCTGGGCATGCGCGTGATTGGTACCCGTAACAGCAGCCGGGAAGGACCGGAGTTCGTCGAATACGTTGGCCTGGCCGATGAACTGCTGGAGCTCGCACGGCAGGCGGATGTCGTCGTCAATGCGCTGCCACTGACCGCTAGCACAAGAGGCTTGCTGGACAAGAAATTCTTCGACGCGACCAGGAAGGGCGTGCTTTTCGTTAATGTCGGGCGCGGTGCGACGGTCGATACCGACGCCCTTGTGGCGGCGCTGAAGAGTGGCCAGGTAGGCGGTGCAGGCCTGGATGTCACGGAACCTGAGCCCTTGCCTGTTGACCATCCGCTTTGGCAATTTGATAACGTAATTATCACGCCGCATGTGGCGGGCTACGGCGGCGAGCGAGAACGACACATGACGTTGCTGCGAGAGAATCTCAGGCGCTACGTCGCCGGTGATCCGCTGTTGAACGTTGTTGATCCGGCAAGAGGATATTGAGAATTCATGCCTGATGTACCGGTAAAAAAGTATCGTGTGCGCCGTGCCAGGAAGTGGCTAAAGCGCACGCTGATTCCGTTTGCCATCCGTGCAAGCAAAGTCCGCGTTAAGTGGGGCAAGCCCGACAGCAAGGGCTGGCCGCCACCGTCACAGGCCGGCGTGCCCGGCCTGGCCCGATACGAGTACAGTTGGTTGTCGCAAAACGGTGAAGACGGTGTGATTCGTTTCCTGTTCGATCAAATTGGCTTCGAGTCCCGCTGGTTTGTCGAGTTTGGCTTTGGCGCCGTGCAATGCAACAGCCTGCGCCTGATGAAGCACGAAGGGTTCAGCGGCCTTTTGATGGACGGTTCTTCTGAGAACGTGGCTTTCTTTAATCACGCGGCGGCAAAGTCGGGCCTCAGCGACGCCAAGGCGATTCAGGCTTTCATTACGCTCGAAAACCTGCAAGACCTGATCCGTGGAAACGGTGTTCCGTCGGAGATCGATTTTCTTTCGCTCGACGTGGACGGCAACGACTACTGGTTCTGGGAGGAGCTCATCTGCGTATTGCCACGCGTTGTCTGTATCGAATACAACGCCGGTCTGGGTCCGGATCTGTCGCTGACCGTGCCCTACGATCCTGAGTTTGAAAGATACAGCAAACACCCCAGCGGTTTCTTTCATGGTGCATCCCTGGCCGCACTCGAGTCACTGGGAAAACGTAAGGGTTACTACCTGATTGGCTGCGATTCGACCGGTACCAACGCGTTTTTTCTGCGCGATGACGTCATTGTGCCGAACGTTCCTGCGGTCACTTCGAGAGAGGCTTTCCGCCCGCACGCCAACTGGTTGGGGCGCGGAATATCCGAGGCAGCGCAGCTCGCAATCATGCAGTCGATGCCCTACCAGGCGGTATGAGCGGAGACAAACGGATCGAGAGCTCGAGCAAGCGGCGTGTCGCTATCGACGGCGCTAACCGGCGGCGCCTGTACCTGTTTCGTCATGGCGCCGTGGATTACATCGACGACAGCGGTAACTGGGTAGCGGATCCGGACGTAGTCGATTTGAATGAGCGGGGCAAGACCCAGGCTGAGGCAATGGCGGAGTTGTTTGCCGGTGTGCACATCGACAAAGCACTCTGCACGGGGCTACCGAGAACGAAGCAGACCGGCCTTACCGTGCTGGGCGACCGTGAGATCGAACTCGGTACATTCGCTGACCTCGAGGAGATTCGGCCGCAGAAAGGTGAGTCAGCCGGCGGCTACGACATCTACACCGAAATTGCGTTTTCGCACTGGCGAGCGTCGCAAGCCGACGCGCGATTCCTGGGTGGCGAGCGTTATCACGATTTCTACGCGCGTATTTGTGTCGCGATGGAGGAGTTAATTGCCGACTCGTCGTGGCACAATCTTGCGGTTTTCGCGCACGGTGGAACCAACGCCGCTGTTCTGGGCTGGGCCACTGGCGTCGGCCTGGAGGCGTTCGGCCTGCTGGACCAGTCGATGTGCTGCCTGAACGTTCTGGATTTCGATTCCGACAAATCGGGTCAACTGGTACGAAAGACGGTACGCGCCATGAATATAAGCGCTGAAGATCCCGTGATGAGATATCGCCACGCGGGCGACATGGAGATGCTCGCGCGTCGAATCCTGAAGTTGCAGCCTTAAGTTTGCCAAATGCTGCGTTCTGAAGGGTTCCCGCCCATCGCGAGGGCCGACGCGCGCATACTGATACTCGGCAGCCTGCCGGGGCAGCTATCCATCGCCGCGCAGCAGTACTACGCCCACCCGAGGAACGCTTTCTGGCCCATCATGAACGAGCTATTCGGGATTGACGGCTCCTATGAGGAGCGCCTCGCACGGCTGGCAGATAACGGGATTGCGCTTTGGGATGTGCTCGCGAGTTCGGTGCGGCCCGGGAGCCTGGACGGTCGAATCCAGCTTGGTAGTGCGCGTGCCAACGACTTCAACACTTTCCTTGCCGGACATGCCGATATTCAGCTTATCGCTTTCAACGGCAAAAAGGCGGAACAGCTGTTCAGGCGATTCGTTGACGGCAACCTGGTCGGCCCTGAGATTCGTAAGGCCGGCCTGCCATCCACGAGCCCGGCCTACGCGGCCATGCCGTTCTCAGGTAAGCTCGACCTTTGGCGGCAGACCGTAGCCGCCTGAGACACTTCGCTACCGGGGGTTAACGATGATCGGTTACGTGACACTGGGGACCAACAAGTTTGACGAAGCGGCAAAGTTCTATGATGAGCTGCTGACTGTTGTTGGTGCAGGGCGCTTCATGGAGAGTGACTCATTTATTGCCTGGGCAACAGCGCCGAAATCACCGGCGATCTCGATTATCCGGCCCTACGACGGTTGCGACGCAACGGTTGGAAACGGCATCATGGTTGCAATAGCGGCTGGCACGATGGCAACAGTCGATGCGCTGCATGCAAAAGCACTACAACTGGGCGGCACCGATGAAGGCGCCCCGGGATTTCGCTTTGGCAACTTCTACGCCGGCTATTTTCGCGACCTGGACGGCAACAAGCTGAACGCGTTTTGCATGACGGAGGCCTGACCTGAAATGAGCAATGACCTGATTTTGCAGCCCATGGTCGTCATGATGCTGCTAACGGCTTCTGTCTGGCTTGTCTTGTTTGCCAAACGCATTCCGGCAATGCGCGAGGCTAAACTGCCAGCGCAGACATACACAACGCCGGACAAGACCTTCGAGTTGCTACCGGAAACTGTCAGCTATCCGTCGAACAACCTGAAAAATCTGTTCGAATTACCGGTGTTGTTCTACGTGCTATGCCTGCTGCTGTACGTTACCGGTAACGTCGACGGCTTATACCTTGCCGCTGCGTGGTCGTTCGTTGGCTTTCGCGCACTGCATAGCCTGGTCCACGTCACGATCAATATCGTGATGGTGCGTTTCCTTTGCTACCTGGCCGCGTCCCTCGCGCTGGGGTTCATGCTCATTCGGGCGGCGATCGACGTTCTCGGCGGTTAGCGCTCCGCAACCTGCTACAGCGCGCTATCGCCGGTCTCGCCGGTGCGAATACGCAAGACCTGTTCGAGGTCGGTCACAAAAATCTTGCCGTCACCGACTTTGCCGGTCTTGGCCGCATCGACGACCGTTTCAACAACCCGCTCGACCATGTCGTCTGAGACCGCGACTTCTATTTTCGCTTTTGGAAGAAAATCAACAACATACTCGGCTCCCCTGTAGAGTTCCGTATGTCCCCTCTGGCGACCGAAGCCCTTGACTTCGCTAACGGTCATGCCCTGAATACCAACCTCGCTCAGCGCATTACGCACGTCATCGAGTCGAAAGGGTTTTACAATTGCGGTAACAAGCTTCATGCGTAGCGGACTCCGGGAGGATCAGGTTGGAGCCATATGCTAGCAATAGGCGTTGCCCATGTGTACAAATAAAAGGAAGAAGTGGTGGGGCGTGATGACAGAATCGAAGGCGCTGATTAAAAATCCCGAGGGACTGCTGTATTACGGTGCAGCATCGGGCTATGCCGTACTCGCCTACACACTGGGTTTCGTCGGTCTGTTCCAGGATCAACTGCTGGTCAACCTGGGCGCGACGCTGCTGCTCGCGCATGGCATGACGATAGCGGCCTATCTGATACACGAGTGCGGCCACAACCTGGTTTTCGCCCATAGCCGTCACAATGCGCTACTCGGCCGCTTCATGAGCTGGTTGTGCGGCGCGGCGTACGGCACTTATGAAGACATGCGTTACAAGCATTTCCGCCACCACGTCGACAATGATGACGCAGTCTGGTTCGACTACGACAGGTTCTTTGAAGAGCATCCGCTGGTTACCAGGGTTACGCGATTGCTGGAGTGGTTTTATGTTCCGGCACATGACCTGATCATGCACACGGTCATGGTTTTCACGTCATTTGTCATTCCGCAACGACAGAAGCAGCGCATTCGAAACGTGACGGTCGTTGTCATTCGCGGCAGTGTATTTATCGCGCTGCTCGCACTGGTACCAAAGGTCGCTCTGCTGTACGCGCTAGCCTACCTGATCATGATGCACGTTCTCCGATTCATGGACAGCGTGCAGCATGACTACCCTTACAATACGACGCTGTTCGAATATGAGAAGCCACCTCACAAGGGCGACTTCGAATGGGAGCAGCGTCATACGTTCAGCAATCCTCTGAGCTTGAAATATCCCAGGCTCAACTGGCTGACGCTGAACTTCGGGTACCACAATGCACATCATGCTGACATGAATGTGCCATGGTATCGACTGCCGCAACTGCACTATGAGTTGAGTGCCGACGATCCAAAGTACGTAATTCCGTTCGTGGCGCAGCTAAAGCTGTATCACCGGAATCGCGTAGAGCGTATCCATAATCCGCAGCCGGACGACTATCCGACCGGGCCGGATTACCTGAAGGTCGCTCAATCGGGTTCTGGTCCGATCGGTGGCAATGCGGCGTCTTTTCTCACATCGTTTTGACGAGAAACCGGCGCCAGGCTATTCGGTTTTCATGAGGCAATAACATGGCAGATGCGAACGAAATTGGAAAAATCGGCTGGATCGATATATCGGTCGATGACGCAACCGGCCTGCGGGATTTTTACAAGAAAGTCGTGGGCTGGAAGAGCGAAGACACCAGCATGGGCGACTACATGGACTATTCGATGGCGATGCCAGGGACCGGTGATGTAGTCACCGGAATCTGCCATGCGCGCGGCAGCAATGCGAATTTGAAAGGCGGCTGGCTCGTCTACATCACGGTGGCTGACGTGCAGGCGAGCGCTGCGGCCTGTACAGCAAACGGCGGCAAGATCATTGTCGAGCCACGTGGCCTGGCGGGCGGGCAGTTCTGCGTGATTGAAGATCCCAGCGGCGCGACGGCCGGTCTCTACCAGGCTTAAGCGCGCTCCGTTGACGAAACAACTCGATAATCCGCAGTGGTATCGCGCCGTAGCGAGCCTCGTGGCGGCGAACAACGACGAGGGCATCTCCGCCGCCCTGGTAGATGTGATTGCAACGGCTGTTGAGCACAACGCGACCTGTTTGCTGGCGTTCTATCGGGATGCGCCGCCTGATGTCCTGCACCATACGATGTCGCCCAGTCGAGCGCATCACTACCTGGATCGCTACCTTGCGGGACCGTATCTGCTTGACCCGCTTTACCAGCTCGCGCTGCGGAAGAAGAAAGCGACAATGTGTCGTTGCCGGGATGAGACGCCGGATCGATTTCGATCGAGTGAATACTATCGTCAATACTACGAGCGAACGCACCTCGCTGACGAAATGGATTTCATTCTGGATGCAGACGCCAAGACTACCCTGGTGCTTGTCGTTGGCCGCTGGGAGCGGCGCTTCTCTCGATCCGATGTAAGCAGTTTTTCCACAATCGAGCCGATCGTCCGGGCGGCCATGATGCGGATATGGGGCGAATGGTCGGCGCGTCACTCGGAAGATGAGCGAGACCTGAGCATGCACCAGCGCCTGACGCAGTGTTTCGAACGTTTCGGTGAAACGAGCCTTACACAGCGCGAACGGCAGATAACTCAGCTCCTGTTACGCGGACATTCGTCGAAGTCGATCGCAAGAGAACTCGGTATTGCCCCGGGCACGGTGATGGTGCACAAGCGCAACCTGTTTTCGAAGCTCGGCATCACCTCGCAGTACGAGCTCTTCTCCCTTTTCATCGACAGGTTGTCCGCGTTCTGACTGAAGTCGCCAGAGTACCGCGCGATTGGTATTCAGCTATGCCGTCTCGAGGTCGACAATGAAGCGGTGCTGTTATTGGCAGCATCTGACAGCGGCAAGGAATTTGTTTCATGTTTGAATTTGATTTTGGCCACGGTGAAGAACTGGATCTGTTGCGTGAGACGGTCAAGGCGTTTGCGAGTGATCGCATTGCACCCTTCGCCGCGGACATCGATGGCAATAACGAATTTCCGAGAGAGCTCTGGCCGGAGCTCGGCGCGCTCGGCCTGCTCGGTGTAACCGTCGAAGATGACTACGGCGGCTCGGGGCTCGGTTACCTGGCGCACGTTATTGCCATGGAAGAAATCAGCCGTGCATCCGCGTCGGTCGGCTTGTCCTATGGCGCGCATTCCAACCTGTGCGTCAACCAGCTGCGGCGCTGGGGTACCGAGGAGCAAAAAGGGAAGTATCTTCCCAAATTGGTCACAGGTGAGTACCTCGGCGCGCTCGCTATGAGCGAAACGGGTGCCGGGTCCGACGTCATGGGCATGAAGGCTACGGCCGTGCGAGACGGGGACGATTACGTTCTGAACGGCTCGAAAATGTGGATCACCAACGCGCCCGGTGCCGACGTGATGATCATCTATGCCAAGACCGATCCTGATGCTGGCAGTGGCGGAGTCAGCGCATTTGTAGTCGAACGCGGCACGCCCGGGCTGTCAACGCCGCAGAAGCTGGACAAGCTGGGGATGCGAGGCTCCGATACCAGCGAGGTACTGCTTGAGGATTGTCGAGTGCCTGTCCAGAACCGCTTGGCGGAGGAGGGCAAGGGCGCGAAGATCCTGATGAGCGGTCTCGATTATGAGCGCGTCGTTCTCGCGGGCGGCCCGCTCGGCATCATGGCCGCGTGCATGGACCTGGTCATCCCCTACATTCATGATCGCAAGCAGTTTGGCCAGTCGATCGGAGAGTTTCAGCTCATGCAGGGCAAGATTGCCGATATGTACACAACCATGAACGCGAGTCGCGCCTATGTTTACGCGGTTGCAATTGCTTGTGACCAGGGTCGGACTACCCGATTCGATGCGGC
Source organism: uncultured Woeseiaceae bacterium (assembly GCA_964440945.1). Taxonomy (GTDB): domain Bacteria; phylum Pseudomonadota; class Gammaproteobacteria; order Steroidobacterales; family Woeseiaceae; genus UBA1847. The sequence continues at coordinate 9,295 of CAYTTZ010000043.1, read as the reverse complement.
GGGATGTATTCTGGTGGCTGCCGAACGCGCGACCTGGATGGCTGGAGAGGCGATTCAGGCGCTCGGCGGTAACGGCTATATTAATGAATACTCAGCAGGCCGCTTGTGGCGTGACGCCAAGCTGTACGAAATTGGCGCAGGCACCAGCGAAATTCGCCGCATGTTGATCGGTCGCGAGTTATTTCAAGCGACGAAATAGCGCGACCCTGGACAGGAAACCATGCCGGTCATAAAAACTAAAGTCGATCGATCATCGGAAGACTTCAAGAAGAACGAAGAGTCGCACCTGGCGCTTGTCGAGGGTCTGCGCGAGATCGATGAATACGTCATGCAGGGCGGCTCCGAGCGCGCGCGTGAGAAGCACCTGGCACGCGGCAAGCTGCTGCCGCGTGATCGCGTCCGCGCGCTGCTGGATAAGGGTTCGGAATTTCTCGAAATCGGTCGCCAGGCCGCGTGGCAGGTGTACAGCGACGATGTTCCCTGCGCCGGGATGATCGCCGGCATCGGTCGTATTCATGGCGTCCATTGCATGATTGTTGCAAACGATGCGACGGTGAAAGGCGGCACCTACTACCCGATTACCGTCAAGAAACACCTGCGTGCGCAGGAAGTCGCTGAACAGAATCACTTGCCATGCATCTATCTGGTCGACTCCGGTGGCGCCTTTTTGCCGCGCCAGGACGAAGTCTTCCCCGATCGCGATCATTTTGGGCGCATCTTCTTCAACCAGGCAAGACTGTCTGCAAGGGGAATTCCGCAAATAGCAGTCGTCATGGGCTCCTGCACAGCGGGTGGCGCCTATGTACCGGCAATGTGCGATGAGTCCATCATTGTGCGCGACCAGGGCACCATCTTTCTCGGCGGACCTCCGCTCGTAAAGGCGGCAACCGGCGAAGTCGTCGATGCCGAAACGCTGGGGGGCGGCAGCGTGCATTCGAGAATTTCCGGGGTGACCGATCACCTGGCAGACGACGACGAACATGCGCTGCAGATTGCCCGCGACATTGTTGCCAACCTGAACTGGAAGCAGGAAGTCAGTGTTGCAAGACGCGAGCCGGCGGAACCAGCCTATCCGGCGGATGATCTCTACGGCATCGTATCGCGCGAGTTTCGCTTTCCGTATGACATTCGCGAGGTGATTGCACGCATTGTCGACGGCTCGGAATTCCAGGAGTTCAAGAAGCTCTACGGAGCGACACTCGTTTGTGGCTTCTCGCACATAGATGGTTACCCGGTCGGCATCCTGGCGAATAACGGCATACTCTTTCCGGAGTCGGCACAAAAAGGTGCGCATTTCGTGCAGCTATGCAATCGCCGCGGTATTCCGCTGGTTTTCCTGCAGAATATTACCGGGTTCATGGTCGGCAAGCGGGTTGAGCACGCAGGTATTGCGAAGGACGGTGCGAAGATGGTGAATGCGGTTGCCACAGCCACGGTGCCAAAGTTCACGGTCGTCGTAGGCGGTTCCTTCGGCGCCGGCAACTATGCCATGTGCGGGCGCGCTTACAGCCCGCGACTGATGTGGATGTGGCCGAATGCGAGAATCTCCGTGATGGGTGGCGAGCAGGCGTCGCTGGTGCTGTCGACGGTGAAAAGCGAGGGCTTTGCAGCCCGCGGTGAAGAATGGACAGACCGGCAAAAAGCCGACTATGAAGAGATGATTCGTCAGCAGTATGAGACACAGGGCGGCCCGTACTATGCGAGTGCGCGCCTGTGGGATGATGGCGTTATCGATCCCCGTGATACGCGCTCGGTACTCGCCCGTGGGCTGGCCGCAGCGATGAACCGTCCCAGGGACGAGGAGAAGCCGTTCGGCATTTTCCGTATGTAGCTGTACACTCCGATCGCATGAAGACGCCAATTGGCAAACCGGAATATGCCGACCGTAGCGCGCGTGACGTTGTTGATGTCGGGTGCTGTCGATGAGCCAGCGTGCGCAACAGAATACCGGCACACGAGAGGTGCGCGACGCGCACCGCTTCGATGAACAGCAGCTGCTGGACTTCCTTACTTCTAACGTTGACGGATTCAGGGGGCCGCTGTCGGTCAGCCAGTTCAAAGGCGGGCAGTCCAATCCAACCTACAAGCTGACCGCGGACTCGGGTCAATACGTTCTGCGGCGCAAGCCGCCGGGCAAGTTGCTGAAGTCTGCGCATGCCGTGGATCGCGAATTTCGCGTAATCAGCGCTCTGTACGCGGCTGGCTTTCCAGTGCCGCGCCCGCTGGTCCTCTGCGAAGATGACGCGATTATCGGCACGACGTTCTTTGTCATGGAATTCGTCGAGGGCCGCATATTCTGGGATCTGGACTTGCCCGGGCTTGATGTCGCGGAGCGTGCGGCAATCTACGATAACGTCAATGAGACGATCGCCAGGCTGCACACTATCGACTTTGCCGCGATCGGCCTGGACGATTACGGCAAGCCGGGCAACTATTTTTCGCGGCAGATCTCGCGCTGGTCGGGGCAGTACCGGGCGTCGGAGACAGGTGTTGTCAAAGCGATGGATGCGTTGATTGAATGGTTGCCGGAGAACATCCCGGAGGACGAATCCGCAAGTATCGTGCACGGCGACTTTCGCCTCGACAATATGATTGTGCATCCGACCGAGCCTCGTGTGATCGCGGTCCTTGATTGGGAGTTGTCCACGATTGGTCACCCGCTAGCCGACTTCACGTACCACCTGATGACGTGGCAGATGCCGCGGATCGGCATCGGCTCGGTTGGGCTGGCGGGCAAGAACCTCACGGAATTGGGAATACCTGACGAGGAGGCCTATCTTCGCCAGTATTGTCGGCGCACGGGACGCGATGATGTAATACAGGACCGGAATTTTTACTCCGCGTTCAATTTCTTCCGGCTTGCAGCCATACTTCAGGGCATAGCTGGTCGCGTCAGGGACGGGACCGCGGCCAGTGCGCATGCCGCAGAGGCCGTAAAGTCTGTCGAACCGCTTGCTGAAATGGGCTGGCGCTACGCCAGTAAAGGGTAAGGCGCGGTGTATTCGCGCGTGCATGGATAACCAATGGCATTGAATTACGAAGAACTGCTGTCAAAGTCGGTCTACGACATTCCTTTCAGCTATACCGACAGGGAGTCGATGCTGTATGCGCTCAGCGTGGGAATGGGCAAGGATCCATTGAGCCGCAAGGAACTGCCGTATGTCTACGAGCAGGGAGGCTTGTTGCAAACGATGCCGACGATGGCAACCGTACTGGTGCCCGACATGTTTCCGCCGGACCTCGGCTGGGATTACAGCCAGGTTCTGCACGCCGAGCAGCGCATGCAGTTGTATCGACCGTTGCCACCGGCCGCAGACCTGCTCATCGACAAGAAGGTCGTCGATGCCTTTGATCGAGGTCCGAATCGGGGTGCCCTGATCCTGCTCGAGGCGGAGGGCAGGCTGGCCAGCGATGACACTGTGCTTTTCACGCTGGGCTGCACGATCATGGCGCGCGGCGACGGCGGATTTGGCGGGCCATCCGGTAAGGGGCCATTGCCGCATCGGGCGCCCAAGCGCGAACCGGATCTCAGCTGTGACATTGGCACGCGTCAGGACCAGTCCCTGCTGTATCGCCTGACAGGCGATCGAAATCCCCTGCATGCCGATCCCGCGAGTGCGGCGGCGGTTGGCTTCGACCGGCCGATTCTGCACGGGCTCTGCACGTACGGTGTTGCTTGCCACGCGGTACTCCGGACTATCTGCGATTACGACTACACCTTGATTGAGGGGTTTGACGCTCGTTTCTCGGCCCCGGTCCTGCCCGGTGATACGATCACCACGGACATGTGGCAGGACGGCAATATCGTTTCGTTCCGTTGTACTGTGAAGAAACGTGACAGCCTCGTTTTGCGCAATGGCAAGTGCACACTGTCGGTATGACCTGGAGAGAACAATTTTGAGTGACCGTTTAAGCATCAACCTGGATAAGCATGTCGCCGAAGTCATGCTCAATCGGCCGGACAAATACAATGCGCTGGATCTCGAGATGTTCGAGGCATTGCACGAGGCGGCCCATAGCCTGGCCCAGGAGCCCACGCTGCGCGCGGTCGTCCTTCACGGTGCAGGCGGGAATTTTTCCGCGGGCATCGACGTCGGTGTATTCACGGACCCCAAGGTCAGAATCGATGAGGCGCTGATGCAGCCTGTTGATGGCTCGTGTGCCAACCTGTTTCAGCGCGCGGCCTACGGCTGGCGTGAGTTGCCGGTACCGGTTATCTGCGCGCTGGACGGCATTTGCTACGGCGGCGGACTGCAGATCGCGCTTGGCGCGGACGTTCGCTACGCATCGGCTACGGCGCGCTTTTCAATTATGGAGACCAAGTGGGGACTGATTCCGGATATGGCAATCAGTACGACGCTGCGCCACATCATGCCGGTGGACAAGGTCAAGGAGCTTGCGATGTCGGCGCGAATCTTCGATGCTCGAGAGGCGCTGGACCTGGGACTGGTAACCGCCGTTCCTGACGATCCGCTCGCCGCGGCAAGACAGTTTGCAAGCGAATGCGCCACGCGCTCGCCAGAGGCAATTCGCGGCATCAAACGCCTGGTGAACGAGGCTTGGAATCTGTCCGAGGCCGAGTCGCTGGCACTGGAGGCGAAGCTGCAGCACCGCATCATGGGATCTGCCAACCAGGTCGAGGCCGTGACAGCGAATCTGCAAAAGCGCGAGCCTGTATTTAAAGACTGAACGCCGGCCTGAAATCAGGTGTGCCAGCGGAACTTTGAGGGTCACTTTCAACTCCAAAAAGGAGCTTATGGAAGTGAGAATATTCGGGATATGAAATTGAGCAAGATTAAATACTTCCTATTGACTGTGCTGCTTGCACTGGTTGCGACTTCCGTTCAGGCGCAGAACTCATCCAAGGTTGCACCGGCCAAGCCGGACCCGCAAACGGCGAAGATCCAACGCAAGGTGGACCAGCTGTTCGAGCGCGGCAACTACGAACGTGCCTATTTCATCTATCGCAATGAACTCGCTCCTTTGGGCGACAAGTATGCACAGTACATGGTCGGGTTCATGAACCTGACCGGCAAAGGCACTGATAAAGACCGGATCGCTGCATCAGCGTGGCTGCGACTTGCGGCAGAGCGTGATACGCCCGAATTCATCAAAGTTCGCGACCTGGTACTGCGGGATATGCAGCCCGCCGAGCTGGAACAATCGAAACTCATGTTCAAGGAGTTACGGCATGAATTCAGCGATCTGGCTATCTTGCTCGCATCAATCAAGGTCAATCACGAGGAGCTCGCGCGCAACAAGGGGTCAATTTTCAATCAGAGTGTCGACAGAATAGACTATTACAACCGGGTTCACAGGCAGATGGAGGACCGTCTGGTCACCTTGTCAAAGCTGGGCGATTTTCCGGACATTGAAACAGATCCGGGCCGCGTCAACATGGAAGACGTCGAGGGCGTGGTCCACGCGCGCCTTGATGAAACGCTCCCGGACTAGCGACGCTCGGGAACCAGCCCGCGGGCAAGAATCACAGGAAACTCTGCCGCAATGACCCGGCCCATCGCGGCGTCACCGTGATGCCATTTCGGAATCCAGTTGATCGACCCCATGATCGCATTGCCGGTCATCCTGACATCGCAGGGTGTGATGCTGCCATCGTCGATGCCTGCGTTGAGAATTCCCTCGAAGCGAGCGCTGTGCTGGCGCGATAGCTCCAGAACTTCGGTTCTGTGCACTGGCTTTAGCGACGGGATCTCGCTCATGATGGCGATGGGACCGCGGTCACCCACCATCATCTCGATGTGGTAACGCAGGTAGCGCAGCACTGTCTCCATGCCGTCCACGTTTTCATCGAGGGCAAGCCGCATTGCCTCTCGGCCAACCGCCGCGGCTCGCAGATAGCACTGGTAGACCAGTTCTTCCTTATTGCGGACGTAGTAATACAACGCAGCATCCGTCAGACCAAGGATCGCTGCGACGTCCTTTAGTGACGAGCCGCTGAAGCCCTTCTCGTTAAAGCACTTTGCCGCCGCGCGCAGCATGCGGTCTTTCTGTAGCTCGAAACGCGTCTCTTCCGCCTTCTCGGCCATTGTTTGCCCCTGGTTGCGACCCGGCAGAGTGCGGTGTGCACTTGAGTTCTGCCTTGATCTGCATTATTTTAATCCAGATTAAAATTTTTTCAATAGTTAAACATATTGAAAAATATCGACTTTCTGCCTTTCGTGCAGGGGGTTCTGCCGTGTCTTCGCGCAGGAGTGAGTTCATGGGTACCGCAGCCAGTGATCTACCGGGTGTAACCGGAAAACGCGAGTCCGCGCCGCTACGCTTCGTAACGGCAGCGTCGCTGTTCGACGGCCATGACGCCGCGATCAACATCATGCGGCGACTGATCCAGGCGCAGGGGGCCGAAGTTATTCATCTCGGTCACAACCGCAGTGTGGACGACATCGTTCGTGCGGCTATCCAGGAAGATGCCGATGGTATTGCGATCAGTTCCTACCAGGGCGGTCACATCGAATTCTTCAAGTACATGATCGATCGCCTCGAGGAGCTCGGCGCGAGCCATATCAAGGTTTTTGGCGGCGGTGGTGGCACGATCACGCCAGACGAAATCAGGACCCTGATGGACTACGGCGTGGAACGTATTTACCACCCGCACGATGGTATGGAGCTGGGTCTCGAGGCGATGATTGCCGATCTCATCGAACGCACGGTTGCGACGCGACAAGTGACCCGTTCGGAAGCGACTGGCCAGACGTCTGTCGACATTGCGGCGACCATCTCGGCGATTGAAGAACGGGTTTTTGACGAGGCCGAGTTGAATCGGCTGCGTAAAGAATGGCGCGTGCAGGCCGGACAGGTGCCGGTGATTGGTATTACCGGCACCGGCGGCGCCGGTAAAAGCAGCGTCACTGACGAAATACTGAATCGCTTCCTGACCTGCTTCCCCGATATTCGCATCGCGGTGCTGGCTGTCGATCCGACGCGACGACGCACCGGTGGCGCTTTGCTTGGCGACCGAATCCGCATGAACTCCCTGCGTTCCGAGCGCGTTTACATGCGTTCGATCGCAACGCGACGCCAGCATCTTGCAACCAGCGAGATGTTGGGCGACCACATCCGGTTTCTGAAGTCCAAGGGCTTCGATCTCGTCATTGTCGAGACGGCCGGTATCGGCCAGAGCGACAGTGAGATCGTCGACATGGTCGACTTCTCGGTCTATGTCATGACCAGCGAATATGGGGCTGCAAGCCAGCTCGAGAAGATCGATATGCTCGATTTCGCGGATCTGATCGTGCTGAACAAGTACGACAAGCGTGGCGCCGAAGACGCCTTGCGCGACGTGCGTAAGCAGTGGAAACGCAATCACGTAGCGTTCGCGGTGGCCGACGGGGATGTACCGGTTTATCCGACGATTGCCAGCCAGTTCAATGATCCGGGCGTGAGCTGGATGTTTTCGGAACTCTGTCGGCGCGTTGTCGAGAAAGCCGAGCTCGATGCGACGAATTGGACGCCGAACATCGATACTTCAAATCGAGAGTCGCGGTCGACGGCAATGATTCCGGGTGCAAGGATCCGCTATCTCGCGGAAATCGCTGAGCAGGGCCGGAGTATTGATTGCCGCGCTGACAGCCAGGCGGAAACCGCCAGCAGGGCGCAGCACGTTTACGAATCGCTGCGGCTGCTCGAGGACCTGGAGCTTCCGGCCGAGCTGGAGCTCTACAAATCGGAGGCATTAACGAGCGGTGACGATCGCAGCCTGCTGACGCTGCGACAGCGCTACCAGGAAGCCATCAGCGACCTCTCCGCAGAATCTCTGCAGTTGCTGAGGGAATGGCCGGAACGCAAAGCCGGCGTTCGTTCGGAAAAGTACAGTTACACGGTGCGCGGACGCGAAATCACCGGTAATAACTATCGCGACAGCCTTAGCCACCAGAAAATTCCGAAGATCGTAGCGCCGGATTACGCCGACTGGGGCGAGTTGCTGAAGTTTCTCAGCAAAGAAAATCTGCCCGGCGGCTACCCGTATACCGGTGGTGTATATCCTTACCGCCGCCTTGGAGAGGACCCGACTCGCATGTTCGCGGGAGAGGGTACACCCGAACGGACCAACCGCCGCTTCCACTACCTGTCTCTGGGCCAGGAGGCTGCGCGGCTATCCACCGCCTTCGATTCAGTAACTCTGTACGGCGAGGATCCGCACGAACGTCCTGACATTTACGGCAAAGTCGGTAACTCCGGCGTTTCTATCGCAAGCGTCGACGATATGAAGAAACTGTATTCCGGTTTTGATCTGTGTGCACCGACAACGTCGGTGTCGATGACAATCAATGGTCCGGCGCCGATAATTCTCGCGTTTTTCATGAACACAGCTGTTGACCAGCAGGTTGAAAAACACCTTCGTGAAACGGGCGGCTGGGACGCGGCCGTGAAGAAAGTCGACGCATACTTCAAGAACAGGGAACGGCCGCGCTATAACGGAGAATTGCCCGCGGGCAGCGATGGCCTGGGTCTCGGGTTGCTCGGTGTCTCCGGCGAACTGGTCGTTGACGCCGAGACCTACGCACGCATTCGTAAAGACACGTTGGCGTCCGTGCGCGGCACCGTACAGGCGGACATTCTGAAGGAAGATCAGGCGCAGAACACCTGTATTTTTTCTACAGAGTTCGCGATGAAAATGATGGGCGATGTGCAGCAGTTCTTCATTGAAAACAACGTGCGCAACTACTACAGCATTTCGATCAGCGGATATCACATCGCCGAGGCGGGGGCGAATCCGATCAGTCAGCTTGCGTTCACGTTGTCTAACGGCTTCACCATCGTCGAGTATTACCTCGCGCGGGGCATGAACATCGATAAGTTCGCGCCAAACTTGAGCTTCTTCTTCTCCAATGGCATGGATCCCGAGTACTCCGTGATCGGGCGCGTGGCGCGCCGCATCTGGGCGCGAGCGATGAAAGAGCGCTATGGGGCGAGCGCGCGTTCACAGATGCTGAAGTACCATGTGCAGACATCGGGCCGCAGCCTGCACGCACAGGAGATCAGCTTTAACGATATCCGTACGACTTTGCAGGCGTTGTACGCCCTGTTCGACAATTGCAACAGCCTGCACACGAATGCGTTCGATGAGGCGATAACGACGCCGACCGAGCATTCGGTGCGTCGTGCCGTGGCAATACAGCTGATCATCTCGCGCGAGCTCGGCCTCAACTTCTGTGAGAACCCCTGGCAGGGATCGTTCATCATCAACGAGTTGACCGACCTGGTGGAGGAGGCTGTCTACCAGGAGTTTGAGCGCATCTCGGAGCGGGGCGGCGTGCTCGGTGCCATGGATACC
>CAYTTZ010000042.1:0-18341 GCA_964440945.1 uncultured Woeseiaceae bacterium | reverse complement strand
CCTTGACGGTACCGGCCAGCTGAATGGCGCCGCCATAGAGCAGCAGCTTCTCGGTCAGCGTCGTCTTGCCCGCATCCGGATGCGAGATGATCGCGAACGTGCGTCGTTTGCTGACCTGTTCTTGGATAGTGGACATTGGCGTCTTTACAAGCGCTTGCTGGGAACCGGGAGGCCGCGGAGTCTAGCCCAATCGCGGCTCGTGCGAAACCGCGAGATCAGGCTTTGGCGACCAGCTTCTTGGAGAGAACCGCCGCATCTTCCCGGCCCTCATGCGACTGATAGTACGCGGGGCGATTGGCGACCTGATAGAAACCCTTCTTCCGATACAGTGCCAGTGCCATCTTATTGGTAGGGCGTACCTCCAGCAGTACTTCTTGTACCGAGGACGCGCGCGCCTGTGACAGCAGCCTGTCCAGCAGACGCTCCCCGTAACCCAGGGAACGATATTCCGGCTCGACACAAAGATTGAGAATGTGCGCCTCGCCGGCGGCAATAGAGAGTATCCCGTAACCGGCCACACGCTCGTCGCGAATCAGCACAATGCTTCGATAGCCAGCCAGCAGGCAATCCCGAAACACGCCGTGACTCCAGGGGAACTCGTAGCTGCGGCGCTCGATATCCGAGACCATTGCGAGATCGTCATGCGTCATTTCTCGAATCGATGTCGGTGATTCTGCGATCGCCCTGATCACGCGCTGTACTCGGCGGCAAGCCTTGTTGCCAGGCACAGATCCTGCCAGGCCTTGTTCTTCTGCGACGGACTGCGCAACAGGTAAGCCGGGTGATAGGTCACGACCAGCGGAATACCGCCAAGCTCATGAGGTCGGCCGCGCAAATGCCCAACCGGCTCATCGCTGCCGAGCAGGTTCTGCGCAGCAATCCGGCCAACCGCCAATATTATTCGGGGCCGGATAAGCTCGATCTGCCGTTCCAGGTACGGCCGGCACGAAGCGGACTCATCGGCCTTCGGGTCACGATTGTCCGGGGGACGGCACTTCAGAATATTGGCAATGAAAACGTCTTCACGGCGCTGCCCTATCGCCCTCAGCATCTCGTCCAGCAGTTTGCCAGCCCTGCCGACAAACGGTTCGCCCCGCCGATCCTCCTCGGCGCCGGGAGCCTCCCCGACGATCAGCCAGTCGGCATCGGCGTTGCCGATGCCAAAGACGGTATTGGTTCGGCTTTGCGACAGGCCACAGAGAGTGCAAGCAGTGACAGAGCCACGCAGCGCTTCCCAGTCCATAGCCTCAGGCGATACGTCAACCGAACCCTCAGGTGGCGCCGCCTCGTCCTCTAAGGAATCACGCGGCAACCAGACGTCAATACCCATGGCCCGCAAGTAGGCACGTCTTTGATTTTCAGACTGCATCATGGATAAAACCGGCTGCTCGGACCCCGTCGCGATATTGCCGCCAGTCTGTTGCTGGCGGGGGCATCATTATACGGCAAGTATCCAGACTAAGGATGTGGGACCATTCCAATCAGGTCCGACCCGGCCATGACTCGCTGCCCTGGTTCCACGAGCACCTTGCCGGCGACTGGCATGTAAACATCTGCGAACTGAGCGAGCCGAAGGTATGCACAGCGATGCCCCTGGCCAACGCGTTCACCGATCCTGACGAAGGAGCGCGGTGCGAGGCCCAACCGATAGCCGTGAAACTGCAGCACGATGTTGTCGCCCTCGTCATTACGGACCCAAAGCGCATTGGTGGGACAATCAGGCCCAACACCTTCGGTACTCGAATGCAGGTTCATGACTCGTCCTTCCATGGGGCTTCGCGCCGTATAGGCCCCCAGACTGTTAATACGAATGCGAACGCGATAGGCCTCGCCCTGCACAACGCACTGGTCTGTCTTTTCGACAAGAACGACCTCACCGTCGGCCGGGCTGATCAGTCCAAGCGCCACTGAGGGCACATCGCGTGACGGGTCGCGAAATAGCAGGAACATTAAGACAAACAGGACCGTCGGCAGCAGCGCATACCAGGGCTCGTAGTAACGAATCAGCAAGACGGCGCCCACAGCCATGAATAACATGGGCAGCACGCCCTCGGAGGCAACAAACGGGTTACGTCGGCCGTGCACGATGGGAAACTCCTTGCGGCAAGAGAAACCGGACGATCCCCTGCTTTGGCGACGGAGTCAATTCGGGCCCGACAGAGCGGTCACACCGTTGCGCAGAAACAGTTAGAATGCGCCGCTGACGTTTACAGGGTTCTGAAGCAATGCGTTTTTCCAAATTCGGTCTGACCACACTCAAGGAAGTCCCCGCTGAGGCGGAGATTGTCAGCCACCAACTCATGCTGCGCGCCGGGCTTATTCGGCGCCTGGCCTCCGGCCTGTTCACCTGGATGCCGATCGGCCTGCGCGTACTGCGCAAAGTCGAAAAAGTCGTCCGCGAAGAGATGGATCGCGCCGGTGCGCTGGAGCTGCTGATGCCCGCCGTGCAGCCCGCGGAGCTGTGGCAGGAGTCGGGCCGCTGGGATCAGTATGGGCCGCTGTTGCTGCGCATGCAGGACCGCGGCCAGAGAGAGTATTGTTTCGGCCCGACGCATGAAGAGGTCATCACGGATATCGCTCGGCGTGAGTTGCGCAGCTACAAACAGCTGCCGGTGAACTACTACCAGATCCAGACGAAGTTTCGCGACGAGATCCGCCCCCGCTTCGGCGTTATGCGCTCGCGTGAGTTCATCATGAAGGACGCCTACTCGTTCGACCTCGACCAGGCCGGGCTCGAGGCCTCCTACCAGAGAATGCACGCGGCCTATACCTCGATATTCGAACGGCTCGGACTGGAATTTCGGGTCGTCGATGCCGATAGCGGTGAAATCGGTGGCAGCCGTTCGCAGGAGTTCCACGTTCTGGCGGACTCCGGCGAGGATGCTATCGCCTATTGTGACGCCGACCAATACGCCTCCAACATCGAGACCGCGGCCACGTTTGTCCAGGAAGGCGGCCGCCCGGCGGCAACGGAACCCATGGAAAAAATTGCGACCCCGGGCATGCGCTCGATTGAGGCGCTCTGCGTTTTCCTCAAACTCACGCCTCAAAGGACGTTGAAGACCCTGATCGTCGATGGTACGGACGGCCCGGTTGCACTCGCACTTCGCGGCGATCACGAACTGAATGCCGTAAAGGCGCAGAAGATTCCCGGTGTGGCCTCGCCGTTGACGATGGCGAGCCCGGAGACGATTATCAAGGCGACTGGCTCTCCCCCGGGTTTCGCAGGCCCGATAGGTCTCGAGATACCCGTCTTCTACGACCATGCGACAGCCGTCATGCGCGATTTCGTGTGTGGCGCCAATGAGGCGGACATGCATTACCGAGGGGTCAATCTGGACCGCGATATCGCGGTGCCGGATACCGTGGACCTGCGCAACGTCATTGCGGGAGATCCGACTCCGGGCGGCAGCGGCACGCTGAGCATCGCCAGGGGTATCGAGGTCGGCCATATTTTCCAGTTGGGCGACAAGTACAGCGAGGCCATGGGCGCGACCGTGCAGGACCCCGACGGCAAGAACCGGGTCATGGCCATGGGCTGTTACGGCATAGGCATCACTCGCATCGTGGGTGCGGCTATCGAGCAGAACCACGATGAGAGTGGCATCATCTGGCCCGGTTCGCTGGCGCCGTTCGATGTCGTGCTCGTGCCTATTAACCTGAAGCGCTCCGACACCGTGCGTGAGGCCGCCGAAGCCCTGTACGCGGAGCTCACCGGAATGGGTCTTGAGGTGCTGTTTGACGATCGCGATGCCCGGCCCGGCGTCATGTTCGCGGATGCCGAGTTGATCGGCATACCGCATCGGCTGGTGATCAGCGAGCGCAGCCTCGCCGCCGGCGAACTCGAATACCGCCACAGGAGAGACAGCGAATCACGTAATTTGAAACGTGACAAAGCTCTCAAACTACTAGAAGAATGAACTATAAACTGCTAATTTTAATAGTTTTACTGATAGAGTTATTCTGAAAGTATGCGTAGTTTTCGTCACCTCAGTTCCGTGATCATGCTGGCCGCACTGCTCGGCGGACAGGCTGCCATCGCCGAACAACAGCCCGATCCGGAGCTGCGCGAAGTACTCCGCGATGCCGCCAGCGATGCCGCCAGCTTTGGTGACCGCTTCGACGCCGAAGTCTGGTTGACTGACATGTCACGCCGCCTGGCCCGCCAGATCAGGGATCCGGAGGAACGCGTTGAGCTCCTGACGCTGGTTCACACGGAGGCCGCGCGCGTCGAACTGCCACCCGAACTGATTCTCGCTGTCATAGAAGTCGAAAGTAATTTCGACCGCTACGCGGTCTCTGTCGCCGGCGCGCTGGGGCTGATGCAGATCATGCCATTCTGGCTGGATGAAATCGGTCGGCCCAACGACAACCTGCTGCACGCCGACACCAACCTGCGCTACGGCTGTACCATCCTGCGCTTCTACCTTGACAAGGAAAACGGCGATTTGCGCCGCGCGCTGGGCCGTTACAATGGCAGCCTGGGCAGGCGAAAGTACCCGAACAAGGTGATCGACAAGCTCAGCAAGAAGTGGTTTCAAGCCTAACCTGGCTAGCCGGTCGTAAAGCCCGCCAGTACCTGGTACTCCGCCTCACATTGCTCCACGGCCGTAACGCTGGCCAGCGGCGGCCCCTCATGCAGCCAGGCACACAGCACGTCCAGCGCCTCTCGAGAGCCGCAAGCAAATACCTCAACGTCGCCATTATCCAGGTTAACTGCACGGCCGGTAATGCCGAGCTGCTCCGCTTGCCGGCGTGTGCTGTCCCGAAACCAGACGCCCTGCACGCGCCCACGAACCCGGATCAGCCGGGCCTGACCGCTGGAACTGCGGGTATTTGCCGCTATGCGCCGTCGTCCTCGGCAGCCTCTGACGAGGACTCGGTGGCTCTGAGGGCGTCCAGCGCCTTAATTTTCGCCTGCTTCGCGTCCCGCCTTGCCTGCGAATACTGGCGCTCGCTGAGTCTCTTTTCCGCGTTTTGAAGGTAGATCTCGGCTGCCTTGAGATGGATGGCCGCATTCTCAGCAGCCCCAGCCTCTCTCGCTACGGCGATTGCCTGGCGCGCATCGCTCATTTCCTGCACCGGCGGCGCGGTCTCGCAGGCGCCCACCAGCGCCAGCGACGCAAGTAGCAGGGCCATCACCTGCGATTTTAGTCCGGGATTATTCACTTGTTGTTCTTCTTATTGGAATCCGACCAAAGCTAGCAACCCGCGGCACATGCCGTCAAGCTATTCACTGGCGCTGACCTCCGGGCGCCGGCCTGCTAGAGTTCGCCGACAGCATTTTGGGATAGCCGTATGAGAGCTACATGGCACTGACGATCTACCACAATCCGCGCTGCTCCAAGTCGCGAAAAACCCTGGGTTTAATCGGTGATGCCGGCATCGAGCCGGTCATCGTCCTGTACCTGAAGAACCCACCGGAGGCCGCGGAGATCCTCACGCTTGCGGAGCGACTTGGCGAGCCCGTCGTAGCCTTGTTGCGCCGGGGTGAGAGCGAATTCAAGCAGGCGCACGACCTTCCGGATCTGGACGACGATGCGGCGCTGGCGAATTGGCTGTCGGCGCATCCCATCGTCCTGCAGCGACCGATCGTCGTCGACACGGATCGCGGCCAGGCCGTTGTCGGCCGACCACCGGAAAACGTCCTGGAGCTATTGGGCTGATGGCGGATATCCTGGTCCTGTACTACTCGCGCAATGGTATGACCGAGGCGCTTGCACGAGAAGTCTGCCACGGCATAGATGGCGTCACCGGCATGGCCGCGAGGCTTCGCACGGTGGCGGAAGTCTCTGCTGTTTCCGAAACGCTCGCCGACGCGGTGCCCGCCTCAGGCCCGCCGTACGCCACGCCGGCTGATATCGCGGAATGTGCCGGACTGGTCATGGGTAGCCCGACGAATTTCGGCAACATGTCGGCAGCCCTCAAGCACTTCCTGGACGGTACAGTCGGGGAGTGGTTCAAGGGAGCCGCGGCTGGCAAGCCGGCCGGCGTCTTTGCCTCGACTTCATCACTGCACGGCGGTCAGGAGTCCACCTTGCTCAGCATGATGCTGCCACTTCTGCATCACGGCATGCTGTTTGTCGGGCTGCCCTATACGGAAGAGGAACTGGCGACGACAACGAGCGGCGGCACGCCTTACGGCGCTACGCATGTGAGCTGGAATCGCAAGCCCGATGCCCTCTCGGACGAGGAGAAAAAGCTGGCGCGTGCGCTGGGAAGGCGCGTGGCAGAGATCGCTCAGAAGCTCGCCGATTAGTCGGGCGTGGCTGCGCCATCGTTCGCCGCCATGACGTCCCTCACGAAAGGAACGGTGAGGCGACGCTTGGCTTGTAGCGCGGCCAGGTCGAGCTTGTCGAGCAGCTCATAGAGACTGGCCATGTCACGTCGACTGCGCCTTAGCAGGTAGTTCGCTGTTTCATCGGGAAGATCCAGGCCGCGGTGCCTTGCGCGCAATTTCAGTGCCTCGACGCGCTCGGCTTCATCGAGTGCATGTACACGAAATACCGGCAGGCGTGACAGGCGACTGGCAAGATCAGCAAGTCCTATCGGAGACTCGCGTGGCGCGGTATTCGCGGCAACGACGAGCTGACCGCCCAGATCGAATACCTGGTTCAAGAGCGCAAACAACGCTGCTTCCCAGTCTGCGTCGCCGGCCACCATTTCAATATCATCGAGACAGACCAGTTGCCGCCGCTCGAGCCCCTCGAGAATCAGGGGGCCTGCATCGGCAAGCATCGCCAGCGGCACATAAACGGAGCGGTCGCCAGCCGACTCACAGACGGCCTGCAACAGGTGAGTCTTGCCTGTTGAGGCGGCACCCCAGAGCCAGCAACCGTGCTCACCGGCCGTGCCGCGAGCGACTTCTGTCAGCGTCGCCACCAGTGATTCGTTGCCGCGCTCGAAAAAGCTGGTGAACACCGCATGATCGGCGAGGCGCAATGGCAGAGCGAGCTGAGTCATTTTTCTTCGAGTGCCACGACCGCTTCCGGGTGTTCCTTCAGGTAGCGGTCGTACGCAAAGCGCACGAGCACCGAGAGAACAGCCGCCGCCGGCAACGCCAGGAGTATGCCGAAGAAACCAAACAGCTGGCCGCCGGCCGCAACCGCGAAGATGATTATTACGGGGTGCAAGCCTATGCGGTCGCCAACCAGCTTCGGTGTCAGCACCGAACCCTCAATGAACTGCGCTATCGAGAAGGTGGCAATAACGCCGATCAACTGCCACAGCGGATTCGGCTCCAGCGCAACGGTAAGGCCCGCAAGTGCAATGCCGAATACGAAGCCCAGGTACGGTACAAAGCTCACGAGGCCGGAAACCACGCCAATCGCTATCGCGAATTTCAGGCCGACGAGACCAAGGCCGATCGAATAGATCATCGCCAGTGCCGCCATCACGAGAATTTGTCCGCGCAGAAACGCACTGAGCACCTCGTCGGTTTCGTTCGCCAGCTTGAATACAGTTTCACGCTGACTCTCGGGAACCAGTGCACTGACATGCAAAAGGATCGCGTCCCAGTCACGCAGGAGGTAGAACGTCAGAATAGGAATCAGGAAGAGGCTCAGTACGGCCGCGGCCAGGGCCCCGCCAGACTTGCTGACAGAAAGCAGGATCTTGCCACTCCAGCTGCCCACCATATCGCTGTATCGCGACAGGAATGCGCCGATACCAACGTCTTCACCAGCCTCGAAATTCAGCCAGCCGGTTATCGTCGGCAGCCAGACCTGCTCAACCTTGCGCGCGATATCCGGCAGCGCCTGAAATAGCGCGCCGACCTGCGTCTTGATCAACGGGCCAACAAGAACTATCAGCAGCGCAAGCACGATGAAAGTAATCAGAAAAACCAGAACGACGGCCACCGTGCGCGGCATCTTGAGTCTCTGCAATCGATCCGCCAGCGGATCTCCCATGTAGGCCAGCAGAGCTGCCGCCACAAATGGCGTCAGAACAGGAGCCAGCAAGTAGAACAGCCAGCCGGTCAAGGCAATCGCAATCAGCCAGTTGAGTCGCAAATCAGTTTTCATGGTTAGTCACCCGTACGTGCTCGATTCGACCAGGACAAGACGTAGTCTACGCCACTGATGACCACGGTTATAAGGACAGACGCGCCGAGTACCGTAAGCGAAATCTGTTCTGGCCAGTCAAAACCGGCACGGCTCAGTACAAACAGCAGGAACATCAGCTGCAACGTAGTATTCAGCTTGCTGATACTGGTCGGCTCGCCTTGCACCGGCCTGACGAGAAAATTATAGACAGTGGCACCGCCGACGATAATTACGTCACGCAGGATAACGACCGCTGCGAGCCAGACCGGAATGTGCTGCGTATAGGTCAGCGTAAGAAACGTACCCGCAACCAGCAATTTATCTGCAATCGGATCGAGCAAGGCCCCTAACCGCGTGTGCCAGTCGAATCGTTTGGCCAGGTAGCCGTCGACGCCGTCCGAGAACCCGGCAACAAAAAACAGCAGCAGCGCCCACACGTAGTGACCGTCGAGAATCAACATCAGTATCGGTACTACGAGCGCAATGCGCAGCAACGAAATGGCGTTGGGTAACCAGCGAAGGGACATTTCCAGCACTCTCAGGGGGCGAAGAAAAACTCGAGTGCCGCATCACCGTCCGGCTCGATTTCGCCAAAATCGGCCGTTCGGTCCTGCTCGATCAAGCCGTTAAACCGCAGCGCACGACGCAAGCGATTCGCGCCGCCACGAACGTCAACGCGGTAACCCAGGCGATCGCCGATGACATCGACGATCATGAAACGCTCGATCACGCTGAGCCCGGCCAGCAGCTTCTGCAACTCTCCGTAGGATTCGACCGTCTGAACACCGGATATACCCAGAGTAACAGTCTCAATTGGCGCATTGCCACCCACTGCAAATTCTGCCGCCAACAGATCCGCGACCTGACCGACGATGGCTTCGGGTGGTCCGTTCCAGCTGCGCTCCGTGCCGCTGAAGGAGTAGCTCCAGTTCTCGCGAACCGGCGACCGCCGGATGCGACCGATCAACACGGATTTCGCGTCGTAGCGTTGTGAGGCGTCCAGGATGCGCTCGTCAAAGCCGCCCCAAATATCGCTGAAAGTGACGCCCTGCAAGTCGGTTGTGTCCAGCAGAGGAAAGACCAGCGGCAGGCCGCGCTTCTCGGCGATGTCCAGCACGCGTTCGCGCAGCCGCTTGTTGAGATTGATGGAACGGCCCCGCCCCGCACTACGCTCAGGGTCATCGGCACCGATAATTTCGCGGCTACCCTGCCCCCAGTCGACTGCCAGCCACACCAGCGTAAGGGGCCGGTCGGCGCCCCACACCAATTGCCCCGAATCGCGCAGCGTCTGCCCGACGGCATCGCCATCAAAAGAAACCCATAACGTATCGTCAGCTCCAGGGCGAAACTGTATGACGTAGGCCGCCGGATCCGGAAACAGTTCGTCAATCGCAAGCGTGTTTTGCGCAAGCTCCGCGCCTGATACGCGCGCCAGCACCTCTCGCAGAGCGAGCGCATAGGCATCGTCGCGCGGATTATTCGCCTCTTCGTCCAGCGGCACTTCGGCCGTATACAGCGTTGGCACATCGACCGCTGCAGACAGCGACGGCAGTCCAAGGCCGAGTAAAACAACCATTAGCGTATGGCAGAGCAAGCCTGCCGGACTTCCGGCGGGTCGGAAATTTCGAGTTTTTTGCAAGGGTGGTATCCCCATCGAGATGTAAGCACTATTATATCGCCCTCGCGGAGTATGCCACCCCAAAAATGACCAATAAACCTCTCACTTACAAAGATGCTGGCGTTGACATCGATGCGGGCAACGAACTCGTGGAGCGCATCAAGCCACTGGTTAAACGCACACGACGACCCGAAGTCCTCTCCGGCATCGGCGGATTTGGCGGCTTGTTCGCCTTGCCGCCGGATCGGTACCGCGAGCCGGTACTGGTCTCTGGCACTGACGGGGTCGGCACCAAACTCATGCTGGCCCAGCACCTCAATCGTCATGACACCATCGGCATCGACCTGGTGGCGATGTGCGTCAATGACGTTCTCGTGCAGGGCGCCGAGCCGCTGTTCTTCCTCGATTATTTTGCCTGCGGAAAACTGGATACGGCGGTGGCAACCGCGGTGATCGCCGGCATCGCGGAGGGTTGTCAACAAGCCGGAGCCGCCCTGATCGGCGGTGAAACGGCGGAAATGCCCGATATGTACGGGGACGGCGAATATGACCTTGCGGGCTTTACGGTCGGCGCCGTCGAACGCGCGGACCTGATCGATGGCAGCAGGATTCGCGAAGGTGATGTGCTGATCGGAATCGCCTCCAGCGGCCCCCATTCGAACGGTTATTCGCTGATTCGCAAAGTGCTTGATCGAGTCGGCTCCGCGGAAATCGACGGTGAACCCGCTGCGGCCCGACTGCTGGCGCCCACCCGAATCTACGTATCAGCGATCCTCGCCCTGATTGCTGCTGTACCGGTCAGGGGGCTGGCCCATATCACCGGCGGCGGCATTTCGGAGAATGTCCCGCGTATTCTGCATGGCGAGCTTGACGCCGAGATTGACGCGTCATCCTGGCAGCAGGGCCCGGTATTCGACTGGCTGGCCGAGAATGGCAACATCGAAATCGCCGAGATGCGCCGCACGTTCAACTGTGGAGTCGGCATGGTCGCGGTTGTCGAAGAGAGCGATGTTACCAAGACCATTGCATTACTCGAAAACGAGGGTGAACGCGCCTGGCGCCTGGGCCGTGTGGTTGCCGGCGACCGGACAACGCGCTACGTCGGATGAGCGGACGCTGCAAAACCGCGCTCCTGATCTCGGGGTCGGGCACCAACCTGCAGGCTTTTATCGACGCCGTACGCCATGGCAGCCTGCACCTCGAGCTGTCAGTGGTGCTATCCAACAAAGCGGATGCTTTCGGGATCGTGCGAGCACGAAATGCCGGCATTCCAACGACCTGTATTGAGCACGGACGTTACGCTGATCGCGCGACCTTCGACCGGGCCGTTGCCGCAAAGCTCGATGAATGGCAGCCCGACCTGCTGGTACTCGCCGGTTTCATGCGCATCCTGAGCGCCGGTTTCGTCGATCACTACGCCGGCAGGATACTGAATATACACCCGGCGCTGCTGCCCGCTTACCCCGGCCTGGATACGCACCAGCGCGTGCTGGACGCCGGCGACAAGTGGCATGGCAGCACCGTGCACTTCGTTACCGAGGAACTCGATGGCGGTCCGCCCATCCTGCAGGGGCGCCTGCCGGTAGTCTCCGGTGAATCGTCCGCGCAACTCGCGGCAAGGGTGCAAACGATCGAGCATCAGATCTACCCGGAGGCCGCAGAGTGGGTGGGCGAAGGTCGCGTCGAATTTCGCGACGGCCGTACCTGGATCGACGGCGCCGTCGCCGACGAGCCGATCGTGCAAACGTTTGGCCGTGAGGGAACCAGGCTGTAGTGGCTACACCCTGCGCGAATCGAAGGCAGCGTACATCGCCTTGGCATGCCGCTCCCGCAAATCAGGCTTTTGGCAAAGTCACGCCTGTCTGGCCCTGGTACTTACCGCCCCTGTCCCTGTAGGACGTCTCGCACGCTTCGTCTGACTCCAGGAACAGCATCTGCGCGACGCCTTCATTCGCATAGATTTTCGCCGGCAGCGGCGTGGTGTTGGAGAACTCCAGCGTGACGTGCCCCTCCCACTCCGGCTCCAAAGGCGTCACGTTGACTATGATTCCGCAACGCGCATACGTCGACTTGCCGAGGCAGATCGTCAGAACCGTTCTCGGAATACGGAAGAACTCGACGGTTCGCGCGAGCACAAACGAGTTTGGCGGAATCACGCAAACATCGTTTTGAAGGTCGACAAAGCTGCTCGCATCGAAGGCTTTCGGATCGACGATCGCCGAGTTGATGTTCGTGAAAATCTTAAATTCATCGGAACAACGAACGTCATAGCCGTAGCTCGAAGTACCGTAGCTTACGATCTTGCCGCCATCGTTCTCGCGAACCTGCCCGGGCTCGAACGGCTCGATCATGCCGTGTTCCGCGGCCATGCGGCGTATCCAGTGATCGGCTTTGATACTCATGCGCTGCCCTCCACGACAATCGTGCCGAATTTAGAGCTGTGATCGGTTCGCTCTGCTGCCTGAGCTGCGCCGATCCGCCAGGCGGCCTCGCGATAGGCCCTCGCCTCAGCCGAGCCTGGTTCCGCGACCATCGTCGGGCGTCCGGAATCCGTCTGCTCTCGCACGATCGCGCTCAAGGGCAGTTGCCCCAGCAGTCGAACGTCAAAATCCTCACTAATCTTCCTGGCACCGCCCTCGCCGAAGATCGCTTCCTCATGGCCACACTCGGAACAGATATGCGTGCTCATGTTTTCGATCACACCAAGGACCGAAATTGACACCTTGCGGAACATCGCCAGCCCCTTGCGGGCATCGATCGCCGCAATGTTCTGCGGCGTCGTGACGATGACCACGCCCGACACCGGTACCTGCTGGGCCAGCGTCAGCTGAATGTCGCCGGTACCCGGCGGCATGTCGACGATCAGGTAATCGAGATCCTGCCACTGCGTCTGGTGAGTCAGCTGACTGAGAGCGGAGGTTACCATCGGCCCCCGCCAGACCATCGGCTGATCCGGGTCGACCAATGCCCCGATCGACATGACCTGTAGTCCGTGAGCACGGAGTGGCAGCATCGTCTTGCCGTCTTCGCTGACCGGCTGATCGCCCACAATACCCATCATATGCGGTTGACTCGGTCCGTAGATGTCGGCGTCCAGCACGCCAACCGCGGCGCCCTCCGCCGCCAATGCCAGCGCAATATTCGCGGACACTGTGGACTTGCCGACGCCGCCCTTGCCGGACGCGATGGCAATGATGTTTTTCACGGCTTTGAGCGGCTTCAGGTTGCCCTGCACCGCGTGCCGGGCAATGCGTGTCTCCAGCGTGACATCGACGTCAGGCGCGCCCAGCTCGGCCCGCAGTGCATCTGCCAGCTGCGCCTGAATGGATGCGTGCGCGCTTTTGCACGGAAATCCAAGCTCCACGGTCGCCTTTACCCGGCCCTCCGCTACGCTAACATCACGGATCCGGGCAACCTCGCCCAGTTTCTGGCCTATTTCCGATAATTCGATGGAATTTAGGAACTTGCTCACATCTGATTCTGTTGACACCGTCACACTTCGCTCGCTTGCATTAGGTAAAATTCGGGAATGAAATACCGGCCAAGGCCGGATTTTGGACGCACATTGTAGCGGAGCTGCGCCCGGAACGAAGCGCGTTTTTGGTGTTCTCCGCAAAATCGTCATAATTTGCTGCAAGCCAGTAGTGGCGGGCAATGTGCAGAGCCCGATGTGGCATAATGCCGCCTCGGGAAAACAGGTTCACCGTCGCCACCGATGCAAACTGTGGCAGCGGCTGCTCCTTACTGCTTGGGCAAGAGCGACAAACGACTTGGCGTTACAGAGAGAATCAATGAGGATTATGTCGACCGCAGGGATGGCGAAGGCCAGGCCTGCCGACGCGCGGCTGTCCTCCTGCCCTGATACGGGCGGTACCTCACAATGAATCTGCTCGCGTCGTTTCGCTCGGAGCAGCTGATAACTCAGCTGGTGGCCCAGCCCGACCCCTCTGCACCCTCCGCACAAAAGATCGTCACGAAGCTCAAGAAAGCCGGTAATCGTGCCGTTCCCAAGATCATTGATGCGCTCGCAATGTCGGACAAGAGCCACACAATGGTGCTGGTCGACATCCTTGGCGAGCTTGTTAATGACAAGAACCTGGATGCCTATCGTGAAGGCCTGGCCGATGGCAACGAACGGGTCGTATCGGGCACCGCCTGGGCACTCTCAAGCAGCACCATCTACAACCCGAACAACCTGCTCGACTTTTTCGACGACGATGAGGTCTCCAAGGGCGCGCTTATCGAGGTCTTGCGTGTACACAAACAGGACTTGAGTGTGCACGAGTTGCTGCGCCGGGCCTACGAGTGCGAGACCAGGGAAAAGGCTGCCATCTTCAAAATCATCGAAGAGATCATCAAGCCCGACATGGTGCCTGACCTGATCGCGCGCATGGGCGGCAAGGACCCGGTTATCAAGATGCACCTGATGCATCTGCTTTCCAGGTTTGACAAGCCGGAAATCGTCAATGCCTTCGAGATTCAGCTCAAGGATCCAAATAAAATGGTACGCAGCGCGGCCCTATCGGCATTGGGCTCGCGCGGCGGCAATATCAATATCGACAAGGTCGCCGCCGTGCTTACGGACCCCGATCTCGATGTTCAGAACAAGGCTGTCGACGTATTGATCAAGGCGAATCACCCGGACACCGTCAAGTACCTCGTCAATGCCCTGAAAGACGAATCGGAATACGCACGACGCGCCGCCGTTGAGGTGCTCAACGAAATTGGCGACGTCAACTCCGTCAAGGACCTGTTGGATGCTATCAAGGACGATGACTGGTGGGTACGCTCGCGTGCCGGCGACGCGCTGGCCGAAATCGGGGGACCCAAGGTTGTCGATGCGGTCGTCACGCTCATCAACGACAAAGACGAAGACATTCGTCGTACTGCAATCGAGATACTCAATGCGACCAAGGACTCCCGAGCGGTTGATCACCTGATCAAGGCGACCGATGACGCGGACTGGTGGGTTCGCGAACGTGCCGTCGACGCGTTGTCGAAGATCGGCGACACCAAGGCGTTGCCAAAACTCGAGTCAATGCTCGGCAAGGACAGCAAGACGGATACCGTTGTGATTCGCGCGCTGAGCAAGCTCGGCAACGAGACCCACCTGAGCAAGATCATCCCCCTTCTGAAGCGGCCCGAACGGGAAATCCAGGTCGAAGCTATCAAAGCGCTGGCGCACCTGTCCAATGACGCTCACGCGGACTCGATTCGAGGACTGCTGAAGAAGATCCAGCAATCCGAAGATGCGACCATCATTAACGTCGCCTCAAAGGCCCTGAAGGACCTCGACGCGCGTTACTCCGAAACCGTGCTCAAAGAAAACGTCCGCGCCGAGAAGATTACTGCACACACCAAGACGTTGCTGCTCGAAAACGACGATCTCGATGAACTGCTGGCCGCCCAGGCGGCGCAGATCGCCGAAGCCGCCAAACCCGAGGAGGCCGTCGAGGCCGACGGGCCGGTTGCCGTCGGAGAGCCAATCCTCGACATCACGAAGCTCAACCCCGGCGACGTTATCGACGGGCGTTACAGGTACATCGAGAAAATTGGTAAAGGTGCTTTTGGCACCGTGCTGTTGATGGAAGACGAAGTCGTCGACGAGCAGCTCATTCTCAAATTCTTGAACCCGAACGTTTCCTCGGACGAGGAGATGATGAAGCGCTTTGTGCATGAGCTGCGTTACTCGCGCAAAATCACGCACAGGAACATCATTCGAATTTACGACTTCCTCAAGCTGCAGGGCTGTTACGCGATTTCGATGGAATTTTTCCCGTCGCATACGCTGTCGGGCGAAATTCCCGACAGTAAGCCCATGGATGTCGAAAAAGTCCTGAAGTATTCGCGAGACATCGCGGCCGGCATGGCTGTAGCACACCAGGCGGGTGTTATTCACCGTGACCTGAAACCGGCCAACATCCTGGTTAACGAAGATGGTCTGCTTAAGATCGTGGACTTCGGCGTTGCCGCTGCCGCGAGTAGCGGCGACACGCAGCTAACCAAGACCGGCTATGTTATCGGTTCGCCGAAATACATGGCGCCCGAGCAAATCCTGGGCAAGAAGGTCGACGTCACGGCTGACGTCTACAGCGTGGGCGTCATCATGTACGAAATGGCAACCGGCATACCACCGTACAGTCGCGGCGACCACATGTCGGTGATGTACCAGCACGTGCAGGGTAAGGCCAAACACTGCCAGGAGATCAACGAGAACATCAGTGACGAATTTGCGGCACTGATTGTCAAGGCGATGTCTGTCGACAAGTCGAAGCGGTACCAGTCCATGGACGAACTGACCGAAGCGCTCGACGCTATCGCAATCTAAGGACACCTATGGCTCGTATCGATGCATTCCTCAAACTCGGACTCGCTCAAGGCTGTTCGGACGTGCACCTTGCGGTCGGCGTGCCGCCAATGCTGCGAATGAACGGCGACCTGTTGCCGATCAAGTTCCGGCAGTTATCAGATACCGAGTTGGAAACCTACATCACCGAGGTTCTGACGAACAAGCAAAAAGATCGACTGGCGGAAGGCCACGATCTGGACTTCTCGTACGTCGGCGAGGACAGCGGTCGCTTTCGCGTCAATGTGTTCCGCAAGGAAACCGGCATAGGCGCCGTGTTCCGCCATATACCCGATAATGTGCCGCAGCTGGACGAACTTGGCGTGCCGCCGATACTGAAAAACTTCTGTGACTACCATCAGGGCATGGTGCTGGTGACAGGATCGACCGGGACGGGTAAATCGACAACGCTGGCCGCGATGATCAACCACCTGAATGAGACTCGAAACCTCAATATCATCAGTCTCGAAGACCCCATCGAATTCGTGCATCCCAGCAAGAGCTGCCAGGTCATCCAGCGCGAAGTGGGCACTCATGTAAAGAGCTTCGCGGATGGAGTACGGTCAGCCATGCGCGAAGACCCGGACGTAATCCTCGTTGGCGAGCTGCGCGACGCCGAAACGATTTCGATGGCGATGACGGCTGCCGAAACCGGCCACCTGGTTCTTGGCACGCTGCATACCACAGGCGCAGTAAAGACTATCGATCGAATCATCGACGCTCTGCCCGGCGAGCTGCGTGAGCAGACAAAGGGATTCCTGTCGATGAGCCTCAAGGCGGTCGTCACGCAGGTACTGGTCAAGACTCCTGATGGACGAGGCCGTCGTGCAGTTCTCGAGATCCTTGTCAACAGTCGCGCTATCGCGAAACTGATAACGACCGATCAGACGCACCAGATACCGTCACAGATTCAGACCGGCAAGAACGTCGGCATGCAGGCCATGGACCATGCCTTGCTCGATGCCATCCAGGCGAAGCAAATCGACGCTGAAGATGCTATTCGATTCGCGAACGACAAGAAGAAGTTCCAGCGCTTCGCCACGGACACCGATATGGTCCAAGTACTCGATACCAGCGAAGGATAGAACCTGCGATGGCGCAAATCGACCAATACCTCGAGCAGGCGCTGAAAAAAAGCGCTTCTGACCTGCATTTCGTTTCCGGCGATCCGGTTCGCGCGCGGGTGCATGGCAACCTGGCTGTCCTGAACAATGAGGTCCTGAAGACAGACACGGCGGAACAAATCCTCTTCGAGATCATGGATGGCATTACGAGGCGCACCTTCGATAACGAAGATGCGGTGGATTTCGCCTACGAGATTCCTGACGTCTCGCGCTTTCGTGTCAACGCGTTTCGCCACCTGAACGGCATTGGCGCGATCTTTCGCGCGATCCCATCGACCGCGCTGACACTTGTCGACCTGAATATGCCCAAGGTTATTCACGACCTTTGCAAGTACACGCAGGGCATGATTCTGGTAACCGGCAAGACCGGCTCAGGAAAATCGACGACACTCGCCGCCATGATCGACGCAATGAACAAGCGCCTCAAAGGCCACATACTGACCATCGAAGACCCGATCGAATTCGTACACAAGGCGCAGGGTTGCCTTATCAGTCAGCGCGAGGTCGGCGTGCACAGTCCCAGCTTTGCGGAGGCACTGCACTCCGCCATGCGTGAAGACCCCGACATAGTCCTGGTCGGTGAAATGCGTGACCTCGAGACAATCAGTATTGCCGTGACGGCCGCGGAAATGGGTATCCTGGTCATGGGCACCTTGCATACCAACGGCGCCGCGCAAACGGTCGACCGCATCATCAATTCGTTCCCGGCCGACAAGCAGAGCCATATCCGCACCATGATCTCGACCTCGCTACGTGGTGTGGTCTCTCAGCAGCTACTGCCGACCTGCCACAAACCCGGCCGGGCGGCGGCACTGGAAATCATGATAAACACGCCAGCCATTTCGAACCTCATTCGGCAAGGCAAGCTGGATCAGCTGGAGACGGCGATCCAGAGCGGTGGCAACATGGGCATGAAATCCATGGACGGCGCATTGATGGATCTCGTCAATAAGGGCTGGGTGACCGGTCAGGAGGCCTACCAGCAGGCCAACAACAAGTCGAAGTTCGAGAGCCTCAGAGAGATCGAATAGCAGGCACCTGCGGCGTTTTTGCCGCTACAGTTCATGCTGACCCGTGGCATAATCGCGGCCATCGCAAATCCGAAGCCAGCCGCAATGTCTGAGAAGAGAAAGATACTAGTCACGAGCGCCCTGCCCTATGCCAATGGCTCGCCGCATATGGGCCACCTGGTGGAGTATCTGCAAACC
>CAYTTZ010000041.1:0-18344 GCA_964440945.1 uncultured Woeseiaceae bacterium | reverse complement strand
TGGTGCGAGCATCGCTCTCGTCATTGCCAACCTTGTTTAGCTCAAGTACCAGCCGAATATTGTCGGCCACGTTTAGTGTCGGTACGAGATTGAAGGCCTGGTAGACGAAGCCTATGTGCTTGCGACGAAACAATGTGCGGTCTCGTTCCGAGAGATTGGTGATATCGATGCCAGCGACGGTAACGCGGCCTGCATCGGGCGCGTCGATGCCGCCGATCAGGTTCAGCAGGGTCGACTTGCCGGAGCCGCTACGGCCACGAATTGCGACGGACTCGCCGCGTGCGAATTCGATGCTAATGCTGTCGAGAACCTGGTGGGAGCGTGTTCCCTCCCTGAATGATCGGCTGAGATTTTCGACGCGGATCTCGATGTCATCATTTTGCGTCATGGGCGAAGGTGACCCGCAGTATTCATACCATTGATCCACGATTGGAAATGGCTCATGAGTATAGCGAGCACAGCGATCTACGGGTACCGCGTTGCATGCGGGTGCTGCATGCAGCCACGATCAAATTTGGCGTATTCAGGGATAAGATGAATGTGACGGGCAGGAAATACGAGCAGGCAGGGGCAGATCCAAAGTTCTGTTGAAATTTCCCAGTCAGCTTCTCGCGATTCATGGGTTATCATCTTGATCAAATCTACTCAATAAGACAGACCTATGAAGCTGCACATTATAGATATCTCCGTCTTTGCCGCGTACGTGGTTTTCCTGGTAGTTATCGCGTACTTCGTGTCACGCGAGAAGCCGGGTCACGAGAAGACTACCAACGACTATTTCCTGGCTGGCAACAGTTTGCCGTGGTGGGCCGTCGGTGCCTCGTTGATCGCCGCCAATATTTCGGCCGAGCAGGTCATTGGCATGTCCGGTTCCGGATTCGCATTGGGCCTCGGGATTGCTTCGTATGAATGGACGGCAGCAATAGCGCTCATTTTAGTCGGTAAGTACATGTTGCCGATTTTTCTGGAGAGAAAAATCTACACGATGCCGCAGTTCCTGGAGCAGCGGTACGATCATCGGGTGCGTACCGTATTGGCGGTGTTTTGGCTCGGTGTCTACACTTTCGTAAATCTGACGGCGGTGCTCTGGCTGGGTGCGCTTGCAATTACGACTATCACTGGCGTAGCGCTGGAGTATGGACTGGTCTTCCTCGTACTGTTCTCGATCGCGTACTCGCTGTATGGCGGTCTCAAAGCGGTCGCATTCACCGACATCATTCAGGTCGTTTTGCTCGTATTCGGTGGACTATTTCTGTCCTATGTGTCGCTTGACCTCATCGCGGAAGGCCAGGGGGTCATTGCGGGTTTCAAGACCCTGACCACAGAGCTCCCGGACAAGTTCGACATGATCCTCTCGCCAGATAACCCGCACTACGCCAGCTTGCCTGGCATCTCGGTGCTGCTTGGCGGCATGTGGGTGATGCATTTTTCGTACTGGGGTTTCAATCAGTACATTATCCAAAGAACCCTGGCGGCCAAGAGTCTGAAAGAAGGGCAGGCTGGAATTATCTTTGCGGCGTTCCTCAAGCTCCTGATGCCGGTGATCGTCGTTCTTCCCGGTATCGCGGCAGTGATCCTCGTACCCGACCTCGGGCGGCCCGATCAGGCCTACCCAGCGCTGATGAACCTGATGCCGGTCGGCCTGAAGGGGTTGGTCTTTGCGGCGTTGGTGGCAGCCATCGTGTCGTCGCTGGGATCGATGACGAACAGCGTAGCGACAATTTTCACGATGGATCTCTATGCCTACCATCGGAAAGACAAGAGTCAAAATCACTACGTGCTGGTTGGTCGAGTGGCCGGCCTGACGGCGTTGCTGATAGCTATGCTCACAGCGAAGCCCTTGCTCGGGCAATTCGACCAGGCGTTCCAATATATCCAGGAGTTCACCGGGTTCTTCACACCGGGCATTGTAGTTTTGTTCATGCTTGGCATGTTCTGGAGTCGGACAACCGCAACAGCGGGGCTTTGGGCCGCCGTGGGTTCAGCGGTACTTTCTCTGGCGCTGAAAATCTGGTGGCCGTCGCTGCCGTTCATGGACCGCGTCGGGCTGGTTTTCGTGGTGTGCCTGCTGCTCGCAGTCGTCATCTCGCTGGCTGAGAACAAAGGTCGTCACGAAAATGCGGTGGACCTTGGGGGCATCGATTTCGATACATCGAAGGGTTTCAACCTTGCGGGCCTGGCCGTGGCGTTAGTATTGGTCGCGCTCTACGCTACCTGGTGGTAGCGGTTCGGCAATGGGTTTTCGTCAGGACCGCCGGGTGATGAAAAACACCGGCAGGTAAACCGCATAGATGGCGGCAATCAGGTAGGGCATGGATTGGTCACCGAGAACGTCCATGCCCGCGCCGACAATGGCCGGTCCGAGCATGGTTCCCGCGCCCCACATACCGGTAAACAGCACGCTGGCTGCAGCCAGATCCACACCACGAAATCTCTGCCCAAGCAGCATTACCCCAAGCGCGTAGATCATGCCCTCCACGCCGCCCAAGGCGAATGTGAACGCTGGCCCACTCGCGCTCAGTGACACGACTTTCGGCAGTATCAGGAAACCGATCATCGTCGTGACGACACAGATCAGCAGTAGTTTGTGTCGATTCATGCGGTCTGCAAGCCAGCCAAGCGGCAGTTGCAGCACGACACCACCCAAAGCGAAGATCGCCAGTAACGACAGGCTTCGGGCCTCGTTGAGTCCAATGTGCATGCCAAAAAGTGGAAAGAACGCGAGAAACGCCTCGACGGCTGCTGCATAGGCCAGATTAAGAAGCATGATGTCAGGCACAAGTCGGAAGATCCGCAGCAAGCTCGGATGATCCCCATGGCTTTCCGTAACGGATTCAATGCGCAGCCATAACAAGGGCAGGCCGGCAACCAGGACCAAAGCGGCAGTCACAACAAACGGCAAGAGCCCGCCGGTTCCGGTCATGATCAGCACTATTGGGCCGAGCGCGAATCCGGCTGCACCGGCCGATCCGTAGACACCAATGATCCTTCCCCGCCAGTCGTCGTCCGCAAGCTCGTTGATAACGATCTCACTGGCTGACCAGAGCATCGCCGCCGCCGCGCCGAGCAGGAATCGTATTGGAAACCAGGCATAGACATTCTGTACCAGGCCGAGCGCGATCAACGTGCCCGCCGCAAGCAGCGTTGCCTGCTGCATTACACGTGCGGCACCTGAGCGCAAAATCAGGCGCGGTATTATCGGTGCAAGCAGCACTCCCGCGCTCGCCTGGGCGACGATACTCAAACCGATGACGGTCTTGCTGATTCCCTGTGCGTCCAGGACCAGCGACAGCAGTGGCAACGTCAACCCGTATACCAGGTTGACGATGACCATCGACGCAATGACAGCGATCAGGTTTCGCTTGCGGACTGATAAAGCCGTGTCGCCGATCGTTGTCTCCGTCTTAGTCGCGCAGGGTGAGTTGTGTCATCATAAACGTCCGGCGGAACAGTAGGGAACCCTTTATGAACGGCGAAGTAATGGCGGGCCGGCAAAGTGCCGATCGACCCGACAAATCTGTCCTGACGGGTACGCCCAGAAACGAAAACCGGCTGTTTCGTAGTAGGTTTCCTTTCAATGTGCAATCAGGTCGAGACCGAAACAAATGACGAAGTATGGGCGACAAGTTGACTGAGATACTGAAGAACAAGTTCATAAATGGCTGGAGCCTGTTCTGGCTCATCACTGGCCCGATCTCCGTGGCCATGGTCATCGCCATGACCGGTGCCGATCTGGAAAGTGGTGCGGTTGTTTCATCCATGATCCAGGTGTCCGTCAGGTGCGCAGTGCCGTTGCTATTCATCGTGTTTGCAGCGTCTTCGATCCAGATACTGTTTCCCGGGTCGTTCGGGCTCTGGGTATCGCGAAATCGCAAATACATGGGCTTGTGTTTCGCCGCTGCAATGGCATGGCAGGGACTCTTTATCTTGTGGTTGGTGATCTTTTACAGGGACTACTACGTCAGCGAAGTCTATGTGCTTCGCGATGCGATTGAGGGGCTCGTCGGCTACCTGTTCCTGACAGCAATGACAGTGACGTCGTTTATGCCCGTTCGCAGGAGGATGAAACCCAGGAACTGGAAGCTGTTGCACAAGAGCGGGATCTACTTCCTGTGGGCCTATGCCTTTAGCGTCTACTGGTGGAACCTGTTCTATTACGGAAACCCGATACTGCTCGACTACATCTATTACTGGGGCGGATTCCTGGCGTGGGCCTTGCGCGCAGCGGCATGGACGAAGAAATATCGAAAACAGGCGGAGAAGAAACGACTGGCAGGCGAGGGGCAGCCTGCCTTTGCCATTCTCGGATATGCGCTAATTGGAATCGGATTGATTGTGGCGAGTTTCGGATCAGCATGGCAGGCGTCGGCCGAGCAATACCTGACGGGCTACGCATTCACTCGTTGGCCGGAACTGTATTTACCTTACTGGCCGTTTGAACCTTTCCTGGCCCTCTTCATCATCGCGTTGGGCGCCTACCTGCTTGCGAAGTCCCGGGCCGGACGCCAACCCAGCCGACCGCCAGAAGTCACCGGCCTGACCACTGAGTCATAGAGCCGAGCGGATGGATCAAACTGAAAAAATGAAGGAGTGGCTTGTCGAGCGAAACGTCGACAATGTCGAGATGATCGTTTCTGATATGGCCGGTGTAGCCCGAGGGAAGATACTGCCGACCGCCCAACTGACATCCAAGGGCATGAAGTTACCGATTGCGATATTCGCTCAATCGATAAACAGTGATTTCTACATGCCACCGGAGAACGTCGCTGACAGGGACATGAATCTGCGGCCGGACGTCGAGACGCTTCGGCTCGTGCCCTGGGCAACAGAGCCGACGGCATCAGTGCTCATGGACTGTTTTGACGTTGACGGACAACCGGTCGAGGCTTCGCCTCGCGCTGTCCTCAAACGTGTTGTCGAAAAAATTGCGGAGCGAGACTGGACGCCAATCGTCGCCCCCGAGGTTGAGTTTTATTTGACGAAGGACGCTGAAGCGGCAGGTGGCGAAGCCAAATCATGTGAGGCGGAACCTGCCGACAAAGTCGACGCGAGACTGAGTGACCTGTCAGACCCCTACGGACTGCAGGGTCTTCATGATCTGGGCGGCTTTTTCGAGGAACTGTCCGAGCATTGCCGTGTTCAGGATATCCATCTGGGAGCGGTCTCTCAGGAACTCGGGCCTGCACAGTTTGAAGTCAATTTTCAGCATGGGCCGGCCCTCAAGCTCGCGGACGAAGTGTTTCATTTCAAGCGAACGATCAAGCAAGTAGCACTTGCCCACGGTATGAAGGTGACATTCCTCGCCAAGCCCTCGATGGAAGGTCCGGGTAGCTCCATGCATATTCATCAAAGCCTGTACGACGCTGGAAAAGCGAATGTCTTTTCCGACGAGGACGGTGAAGCCAGCCAGCTATTCAATTTCTACCTGGGCGGATTGCAGAAATACATGCCAGGCCTTCTTTTGCTTTTCGCGCCTTATGCAAACTCTTATCGCCGTTTCCTGAGTTACTATTCGTCACCGGTAAACCTGGAATGGGGCGTGGATAATCGAACGGTTGGCTTGCGGGTGCCGAAGTCCGACGCCAGCGCGCGGCGCGTCGAAAATCGCCTGGCCGGAAGCGACGTGAATCCTTACCTCGCCATTGCCGGCACCCTTGCATGCGGCTATCTGGGGATGACGGAGCAACTGCCTGCGAGGCCAGCCGTTACAGCCTCCGCCTACGAATTTCCGTTTGCACTGCATCGTCACTTGTACGAGGCGCTCGATGCCTTACGTGAAAGTTCTGCACTTCGCGGGATTCTCGGCGAGGATTTTGTCACTCAGTATTGCGCCGTGAAGGAATTGGAGTATCGCGAGTTTCAGCGACACATTTCCGATTGGGAGCGCAGCAAACTGATGTTCAGCGTCTAGGGCAAGCGCGGCCTAGAAACGTGCGGGTGGTGTTGCGGACCTGTGTTCCGGGTCATAGAACGGTTTCGATTGGGCGTGGCACCGGGCCCACGCGGTATGCCACTTCAACTCGCGTTGGTAGTCGAATCGTGCCCATAGGTCCGGCGGCAGTTTGCCATTGACACAATCGATGTCCGCGAGCGCAAGATTAGCTTTGACGATGGGTGACCAGACAGTGCACTTGACCTCGCCAACCTGCTTGCCGTTCTTACCGGCGTAAACAAACGCTTCGCCGACAGGTTTGTTGCCGTCGACCCTCAGTTTTATAAGCTGGCGTTTGGCCGGTTTCGACTTCTCCGCTACCAGCGCCTTGCGTCCTGTGAAGTGGCCCTTGTCCAGGTTTACCACCCAGCCGAGACCCACTTCGAAAGGAGAGCGATCGTAGCCATTGCGAATGGTCGATTCGGCCGTGTTGAAATCAAATCCTGGCATGATGAAGCCGGCCTCGATGCGTACCATTTCCAGCGCATCCAGGCCCATCACCTGGATGTCGTATTGGCCTCGTACTTCGAACAGGGCGTCCCAAAGCCGCAACGCATCTGCGGGGCTCACCCAAACCTCGTAACCCAGGTCGCCGGTATAACCGGTTCGTGAAACCATGACCGGTATGTCGCCACATTGCAGATTGGCGATTCCGAAGGGTCTCAATTCATCGAGATTATCGATGCCTGCGGCCGCGAGCACCGAGTAGGACGTTGGTCCCTGTACCGCCAACGCCGCCACGTCATGCGTCTCCGTCTCGATCTGAACATCAAAACCGGCCGCAGACATCAGTAACCAGTCGAGTTGATGGTGCTGCGAGCAGAGACGGTAGTCGTCGTCGGCGAGTTGAAAGAGTGTGCCGTCATCAATGACCTTGCCGTCGTCGTTGCACCAGATTATGTAGGTAACACGTCCGGGTCGGAGCCTGGAAATATCCCTGGTAACCAGTCGATCGAGATAAGCGTGAGCATCCTTGCCCCTGATGCGATATTTCTCCATTGGCGTCAGGTCCATAACGGCACAGCCGCTGCGCACTGCGAAATACTCCGTGGACAGCTTGTCGACAACACGTGCAACCTTGTACGTATTCCATCCCGTCCAGTTTTCTGTGGTTGAGAGTTCGGCAATACGGTCGTGAAACGGTGTGCGTTGCAAAGCCCGACGAAAATGTTCGCGATCGATCATGATCTAGTGTCCTGTCCCGAGCTTCAGGATGCGTTGCGCGGCATTTCTACCGGGCAGGCCTGTCAGGCCGCCACCGGGATGATTGCCGGCGCCGCACAGGAATAGTCGTTCTATCGGCGTGTCGTACTGAGCCGCACCGTGCAATGGGCGCATCATGAAGGACTGGTGGATTGACAGTTCGCCGTGGTGCCAGTGTCCTTTGACGACGTGAAATTGTTGCTCGATGTCCTGCGGCGTCAGGAACTCGTGACCTACGAGCAGTGACTCGAGGTTCGGAGCGTATTGGCACAATTGCGAGATAATCTTCTGTACCAGCGTTTCTTTTTGCACTTCCCAGCCGCCCGCCAGGTTGTAGGGTACATAAGTGACGTTGATGGACATGACGTGATGGCCGTCCGGCGCGAGGTCGCTGCCGTGTAGGCTGGGTAGCGTGATTTCCAGCACCGGGTTTGCCGAGTATTCGTCATACTTCGAACAGTTAAACGCATGCTCGATGTAACGCATTGTCGGTGCTGCCAATAGCCGGTTTTTCAATTGTTGTTGGGAAAGGTTTGTAAACTCAGGTAGCCCGCTGAGCGCGAGGTGTAGTTTGGCGACAACACCACTGCCGCGGATCTGAGTTACACGATTGGCAAACATCGTATCGAGTTGCGGCGCACCGACGAGCGCCGTAAACGTCGCACGTGGATCCGCGTTCGAGACGATCATCCCTGCTTTCAGTGTTTCGCCATTCTTAAGCTTTACGCCAACTGCCTCGCCGTTCTCGACGAGTATCTTCTCGACATGAGCGCCGAGCCGAATTGTCGCCCCGGCATTCTCGGCTGACCGTGCGAGTGATTGAGTCAGCTCAGATCGGCCATTGCCGAGCACGTATATTGGCCCATTCAGTTCGCTATGCAGTCTCTGCAACCAGGTCAAAACCGTGCCTGGCGTACGTGGCCCCATGGCGCTGCCCATGACAGCATCCGCGGCGACAGCACCTTTCAGGCGTTCATCATCGAACGCCTCGTTCAATACGTCGTATATATTGATCGCCGCAACGCGCAGAAATTCGTACATCGAATCGCGGCCCAGCCCCAGGCGCATATTCCAGCCAAGCTTCGCCAAGGTTGCCTTGTCCGCAAACTCCATGTCCTTGAGTCGTGGTGCCTTGTTCTCCAGCAGCGGCCGCATCGCCTTCGCGAACGACAGGTATCGCTCGCGAAACGCCCGGTACGATTGCATGTCGGTAGCGGAAAGCGCGTCACCCGATACGCTATCCCGCGTGATCGTAAGGTGTCGCCCGTCCAGCGCAAGAGCGATGGTGTCTGCAGCCGGACCTGGTTGGTACCCGAACTGATCAAGCTTGAGGTCGCGGCGTATCGCGGCGCTGACCGGGCAGGCAGTGTGCGCGAGACCAGGAAAACGATAATTTTCCGCAATCTGTCTCGATGCCGACATTCCGCCAGCCTTGTCCGAGGATTCGAGGCAAACGACGCTCATCCCTGCTCGCGCGAGATACGCGGCACAGACCAGGCCATTGTGGCCTGCACCGATGACGAGCGCGTCTATGTGGTCAGTCATCGCTGAACGCCTCCGGCGTCGTGTCCGGCTTTTTCAGGTCCCGGAGTATCTCGCGAGCCGCATTAGCGCCGGGGGCGCCCATAACGCCGCCGCCCGGGTGGGTGGACGAGCCACACATGTACATATTTTTCACCGGGCCGCGATACTGCGCGAAGCCCGGAAAAGGCCGGTTAAACAGCAGTTGATCGAAGGTCAGCTCGCCCTGGAAGATATTGCCTTCCGTAAGACCGACCTCGGCTTCCAGCTCCCGCGGTGTTCGTATCTCTGCGTGCAACAGAAGATCTTTGAAATCGGGGCTGTAGTCGGCGATCTGGTCGATCACCGTCTGCCCGAAACGGTCACGCTTCTCGTCCGTCCACCCACCTTCGGGCTCAACCGGACAGTACTGCACGAATACCGTCATCATGTGCTTGCCTGGCGGCGCGAGACTCGGGTCGTACTGCGAAGGAATCAGCACGTCGCAGTAAGGATCGGCTGACCAACGGTCGTCCTTCCAGTCATCGTAGGCTCGTTCGAGGCGTGTCAGCGTGTCCGTAAAGTGCATATGACCGAGCGTCAGCGGCGAATCCTTCGGCAGCGACGGGAACGACGGCATACCGTTCAGCGCGATATTGAGTTTTCCTGAGGAGCCGCGAATCTTGAAATTTCTTGCGCGCTCCAGCAACGCAGGGGGCAGATCGGCTTCGTCCATGACCTGGGTAAAGGTGCGCTTCGCATCGAGGTTGGAGACGACGACTTTCGCCGATATTTCTTCACCGGAAGCAAGTCTCACGCCGGTAGTCTTGTTACCGGACACGAGAATCCTCGACACTTCCGCGTTCGTTCGTATCTCGCCGCCGTGTGCCTGGAACGAAGCTGCGAGCGCACCGGATACGGCGCCCATTCCGCCGCGGGCAAATCCCCAGGAGCCGACGTTACCGTCGACATCGCCCATCGCGTGGTGCAGCAGCACGTAGGCCGTACCGGGTGAGTAGACGCCAAGACCGGTGCCGATAATACTGCCGCCGGAGTAGTGCGTAAGTATGGTCTCGTTCTCGAAATAGTTTTCAAGATACTCGGCAATGGACATCGTGAAGAAGCGAATGAACTCATAGATTTGCGATTCGCTGAGTTCGTGGAATTTTCTCAGCAGGTAGGCAAACTCAAAGGCGTCGCGTGGCCGAAACGAGCCCGGGTCCGGTGGTGTCCTCAACAGGAAATTTCGTATCAGTTTGCACCAGCGCATAACGTCGGCGTCGAAACGTACCGCGGCATCGGCATCGCGCAGGCTGTGGCGCATAAGCTCGCGACGGCGAACGTTTGGATCGTAGTAACTGCCGAAATAGTCGCCGTCTTGCTTGAAGGTCATGCTGGCCGTTAGTGGGATCACCTTGAGGCCGTGCTTTCCCAGGTCGAGCGCATTGTAGATTTCCGGGCGAAACAGACTGCACACGTAGGAACAGTTCGAGTACTTCCAACCCTCGTGCAGCTCCCTGCTAACGGTTGCGCCACCGGTGTAGTCGTTCTTCTCGACAACGAGCACATTGAGTCCGGCTTTTGCAAGGAACGCCGCATTGGTCAGGCCGTTGTGGCCTGCACCGATCACAATCGCGTCGTAGCGCTTCGTCACGACGCGTCAGCGAGTGCCGGTATTTTGCGCCGTAACATCAGGTACATATAAAGATAGACAAGCATGGCCATGATGGAAGCCGAGGCACATAAAATGAAAACACCCGGGTAGCCGAAGGCGAGCGCCAGCACCGAGGCCGCAATGTTCGGTCCGAGGAAATTACCCACGCCCTGTGCGGCCGGTAGCATCGCGAGAAAGCGACCGGAACGATCAACATTGGCAATCGTTGCTGCCTGGTAAATATCGACGAATATCCAGCAGAAATTGAAGGCGAACATGCTAATTGCCACGTTGACGTTGTTGATGCCGGCAACCAGCATCACGACGATGCCGGCCTGAATTATCAGGGTTACTAGCAATGGCCGCGCCAGGCCATAGCGGTTACTGAGGAGTACAGCGAACAGGCATCCGATAACGGAAAAGACGGATGAGACCCACAACATACTGGCGACCCAGTCTGGTGAGGCAGCGGAGTCAGCGGCGGCCAGTTCAATATAGGTCCAGTAGGCACCGATATTGATGTACGTGAATACGACCGCTACGAGCACCATCCAGGGTACGTAGGCCGGGACATGCTGGTGCGCGACATGATGTTCACCATCCGCTTCCTCGACATCCACTTCGATATCCAGTCCTTTATCCACCGGGCCTCGAGGCAGCCACGAAATGAACAACAGGCCGATGACGTAGGTGGCAATCAGCGCTATGTAGACGCCTTCAATAGAGAGGTAGGGCAGAAGCTTGAGTTCAGCGCCCTGCGAACCGGCGAAAGCAAATAGCTCGAGACCGAAGGCGAATGCGGGCCGGGAATGACCGCCAATGGTTGCTACGGCGATGCCCGTGTAAACGCCAGCCCCGATACCGGCCGCGAGGCGGAGCCAAAGCGTGACCTCGTAGCTCTGGTAGTAGATGCAGAGCACGTTGGCGGCGATGGCAAACAACGCGGCGGCTACCGTCATGTAACGGCGATCGACCTTTGCGACAAAAATCGCCGAAATCACTGCACCGATCGCGAGCCCGCCAAGATCAGCGCCGGCAAGGCGACCAACCTGGACCGCGGTAAATCCCAGGTTGTTGACCCAGGAAGTCGAGATTACCGGGATGCCGACCATGACCGCGTAGCCGACAAGCGCCATGTAGATGCCGATAGTGAGTGACCGCCAACCGTCGAATACGGTGCGATGGTGATGCAGCGTGCTGTCTTGAGTTGTCATTTTACCGTGTTGTCACCATCGGCTTGGCAGGAGCGCAGGGACCGCTGCATTCTTCGAGCGTAACGTGAAAGTCTAGCGCACGAGAGACAACGCATCTGTCGGGCGTGTAGGCTCGGTAGCCCGGTCCGTGAGCCAACGCTGACAATTTAACGACTTACGAGGAGGAGCACCAGCGATGCCTGAAATCAGTGTTCAACATCAGTGCGCAGTATTGGCCGACCTGGTCCCGGCGGAATCTTTTGGCGTCCCGATTGGCGATTTGCCCGACCAGACGGACTCCGGTTTTTATGAGGATGGCAACCTGGTAGCCGGCACCTGGGAATGCGGGCCCGGCAAGCTCCAGCTCGATCTGGACATCACAGAATTCTGTCACCTTCTCAAAGGGCACTGGATATTGACATCAGAGTCCGGACAGGTGACCGAGATCAGGGCTGGTGATAGCTGGATTTTCCCCAAGGGCTGGAAAGGGACATCCGAGGTCGTGGAAACGGTTCGCAAGGTGTATATGATAATCAGCTGAGCATCGCTGGAGCGGAGGCGCAGATTCATGCTGGACAAGACCCGACAGGATTGGAGTTCGCTGGCGGCAAACCTCGACATCGAGGGGCGTGCCTTTGTTAATGGTCGCTACCAGGAGGCCCTGGCCGGAGAGACTCGAGCGACGATGAGTCCAGCGGACGGCAAGAAACTCGCTGACGTAGCCAATTGCGGCACAGAGGACGCTGACCGTGCCGTCGAGATTGCCCGCGCCACCTTTGACAGCGGTGTTTGGTCGGCGATGGCGCCGGCTGATCGGAAAATGATCATGGTGCGATGGGCAGAGCTCATCGAAGAGCATGCCGATGAAATTGCATTGCTGGAGTGCCTCGATGTCGGCAAACCAATAGCCGATACGACGGGTGTCGATGTGCCGTCCGCAGTGCGCACCATCCGATGGAGCGGTGAAGCCATCGACAAGGTTTATGACCAGATTTCCCCGGCGCCAGCCAACTGCCTGGCCCTGGTTCAGCGCTTGCCGCTTGGCGTTGTCGCCGCGATTGTCCCCTGGAACTTTCCCTTGTCCACGACTGCCTGGAAGCTCGCACCTTCTTTGGCAACGGGCAATTCGGTAATACTCAAGCCGGCTTCCAATACACCACTGTCCGCATTGCGCATCGCCGGACTGGCAAGCGAGGCCGGACTGCCGGACGGCGTGCTGCACGTACTGCCGGGCCCCGGCGGCAGCCTTGGCCGGCATCTTGCGCTGCACGAAGACATTGATGGGCTGACGTTTACCGGATCGACTGAAGTCGGTAAGCAACTGATGCAGTACTCGGGCGAATCCAACCTGAAGCGCACGTTCCTCGAGCTTGGTGGCAAGAGCCCCAACATAGTATTTGCGGATTCGAACCTGGAGAAGGCTGCGACATTCGCCGCAATCGCGGTCTTCTATAACGGCGGACAGACCTGCACCGCGGGCACGCGCCTGATCGTAGAGGCTGGTATCAAAGAGAAGTTCGTCGAAATGGTGATCGCCAAGAGCCAGGGCTGGATGCCCGGTGATCCCCTGGATCCGGCGACCACCATGGGACCGATGATTGACGCTGCACAGCTCAAAACGGTTGCAGACTACGTGACGGTCGGTCGTGAGGAGGGAGCGTCACTGCTGTTCGGTGGCAAACAGGTCATGACGGATTCTGGCGGTTGTTATCACGAGCCTACCGTTTTTGGTGGCGTTGAAAACAGCATGCGTATT
Organism: uncultured Woeseiaceae bacterium; assembly: GCA_964440945.1. Classification (GTDB taxonomy): domain Bacteria; phylum Pseudomonadota; class Gammaproteobacteria; order Steroidobacterales; family Woeseiaceae; genus UBA1847. The sequence goes on along the minus strand of CAYTTZ010000041.1, from coordinate 5,106 downwards.
GCTCAGGAAGAGATATTCGGACCGGTCATGTCTGTGATCGATTTCGATACAGCGGAGGAGGCCGTGGCAATTGCAAACGACTCGATATTCGGCCTGGCTGGTGCGGTGTGGAGCAACAACATCAACACCGCTCACAAGGTCGCCGCCGCTGTGCGTGTCGGAACGATGGGTATCAACAACTACTTCGGCGGCGACGTTACCGTTCCGTTCGGAGGCTTCAAGCAAAGTGGCAACGGGCGTGACAAATCAATGCACGCATTTAACGACTACACCGAGCTGAAAACGACCTGGATCGAATTCGACTGACGCAACGAATTACAAGCGGTCTTTAATCTTGTAATACAGCATGCCCAGGGCAATAATCTGGTTGCCCAACCATTGCGAGCCGGGAATACGGAAGTGCTTCATGTCGGCGAACAGGTCGAATTTTTCCATCGTGCCGGCAACGGCATCCGACATGATCTCGCCCATTATGTGCGTGGCGTTCACGCCGTGGCCTGAGTACCCCTGGCAGTAGTAAACATTGTCGTTAATGCGCCCGACCGCCGGAATTCGATTGAGCACAATGCCGATCTTGCCGCCCCACTCGAAGTCGATTCGAACGTCCTTTAGCTGCGGGTAGACCTTGAGCATGCGCGGCAGAATGTATGACTTGATGCTGGCCGGATCACGGCCGGAGTAGTTGCAGGCGCCGCCGTATAGCAATCGCTTGTCCGCGGACAAGCGGTAATAATCTACGACTTCGTTGACATCGCAGACAGCAACATCGAGAGGATTTATCTCACTGACAACCGCTTCCGATAACGGCTCCGTTGCGATGATGTAGCTGCCGGCCGGGAATACCAGGTTGGACAGGTGCCTGGGTTCGAGCAAGCTGTAGGCATTGCCCGCCAGCACGACGGATTGTGCCTCGACAACACCGTGCGCTGTTTTCACTTTGGGTCGCCGTCCATGCTCGATGGACGTTACCGGTGACTGCTCGAATATTCGTACGCCCATGTCGTGCGCGGCGCGGGCTTCACCAATGCATAGATTCAGAGGATGCAGATGACCATCGCGGTAGCAGACGAAGCCACCGTAGTATGCATCGGTACCGAGCAGCTCGCGGGTCTTTTGCCGATCCCATATTTCATATTTGTAAGGGAAATCATGGCGCCTGCGATCCTCGGCATACTCTTCGAAGTAGCTCAGCTGTGATGGCTTGGGCGCGACTTCGAGGAATCCGCTTTTCAGGTCACACTGGATACCGTACTTTTCCACCCGGTCGTAAATGATGTCGTTGCCGCGCCACTTCATGCCCCAGAGCATGTCGGCGATGCCGTCCCCGTGTTTCTTGCGGATCTTCTCAAGGCCACTGATGCCGTTGATTATCTGCCCGCCGTTTCTGCCGGAAGCGCCCCAGCCGACCCGGTTGGCTTCTACCAGCGCCACGGAGTAGCCGCGTTCGGCAAGGGACAGCGCGGTTGCGACACCGGTAAAACCGGCGCCGACAACGCAGACGTCGGCCGTGTGGCTGCCTTGTAGTACCGGGTAGTCGGTGACTTCGTTGACAGTGGCTGCGTAATACGAACTGGTATGTTCCTGTTTTTGGTCGGTTGCTTTCATATCAGTGCCGTGAGTTTTGCGCCGCTGGGTGGCAAGTCGACGATTTTGCACGATTACGCCTCAATCTGGTGGCTCCGTTTCATATTGTGCGAGGTCGTCGCTAATTTCGTGCCACGCCGCTCTGGATCCGACATAGATGTGATAGCCCGGAGGGTGGGGCGGGTCGCCATCGATTGCGCTCATGCTCAGGTACAGTGAATCGGGCTCATTTTCCAATGCAACCAGGATGTTGGATCCGCAGTTTCCGCAAAAGAAGCGCTGATGCGAATCGGATGACGCGTAAACGTTGATGTCGCCTTCGCCCGACGTGTACCGGAATCGATCGGCTGCCACGCCTGCGAATGTCGCGAACGCGGCGCCGTGTAGCCGTCGGCATTGCGAGCAGTGGCAATGGCTAAAGTCGTGGATATCGCCGTCGACCTCGAATTGAACGCGTCCACATTCGCAACGTCCATGAATCATGTGCTCGCTCCTGTACTTGCAGTCTCATGGGGCTCTTCAAGCAGTTCATCGCGCCACTCGCTTATGTTCATTTCTATCGCTGCAAATCCGGCAATCCAGACAAACGTGTCCCACGTGTAGAGCCAATGCGTCAGAGATGCCCAATAAGCGGCGAGCCCAAACAAAATGAGATAGAAGAACAGTTTCAGCTTGTTCAACACGGAAATCAGCGTTCCGCCAGTGACACCGCGTGCCTGAAGGCGCACGACAATTTCGATCGCGATTATTATCAATAACCAGCTTACAACTTCCACGAGATCGGCCCACGCCAGGTCTCTCTCGATATTCAGGCCCGCCAGGGTGCTGACTACCGGGTCATGCCCAACCCGGTAGAACTGGCTCTCACCTGACAGGCTGCCACAGGTTTGCCGGGTAATTTCCGTGTACTCGAGGTTATATACGAAAGAGACCTCGTCGTTACTCAACTCGCAGAGGTTCGAGACGTTCTCTACTACGACAGTGGGCTGGTAGTCGATGACCGTGAGGGCGAAGGCGTAAACAGTGTGCAAAATCATCGCGAAGCAGACCATGCGGACGCCGTGTACTGTTTTTGCGACCCAACCCGTCCAGTCCTCCTCTTCGACAATGTAGGTTTCGAGTTCGAGCATGAAAAGAAGGATGAACCAGGCGGATTCATCGATGCTCGTCGCAAATTCTCTGGCCCACTCCAGGAAGGTCGAGTCGGGATTCAGGGTGTGGACTGCCCGATTCCAGTCCTCGTATATGTAGAACCCCCAGTTAACAATCAACAGCGCGTAGACAATCCACTTAACGGTTTGCTGAAGCGTATGCAGTCTGGACTCAGGGATGGATGATAGTCGTGCAATCATTGGCGAATCATACTGATGCTGTTAACGAACCGTAATCCACGCCTACACGCGTGGACGCGGCTGAAAGCATGAGCGCTGCAGAGCTGACTACAGTCGGTCTTTTATCCGGTAGTACAACATCCCGAGTGACACCATTGGTTTGCTGAGCCAGTATGCGCCCGGAACAACGAAAGGTTTGACGTTCGCGAACAGGTCGAATCGCTCGACCGAGCCAGCGACAGCGTCGGCCATTATCTGCCCGGCCAGGTGTGTGACGTTGACGCCGTGACCTGAGTAGCCCTGGCAGTAGAAGACGTCCGCGGAGACCCTGCCCAGTTGCGGAACCCTGTTTACGGGCACGCCGATGGTGCCGCCCCACGCGAAGTCTATGCCGACATCGGCAAGATCGGGATAGAGTCGCGCAATTTTGTGGCGGTGCTTCTTTGTGATGTAGGCCGGGTCATCGCCAAAATAGTTGAAGCGTCCGCCGAATAGCAGGCGTTTTTCAGCGCTGAGACGAAAGTATTCAAGGACGAAGTTTGGGTCGCAAACTGCAAGATCTCTCGGATTGATCCTGGCGACAACGGCTTCGGATAGTGGCTCGGTCGCAACGATGAAACTGTTTACAGGAAACATGATGCCGCGCAGTTTTCGCTCGAGCATGTGGTAAGCGTTGCCCGCAATGACCACAGCGTCCGCACTGACCGATCCATTCTGTGTGACGACCCTGGGGCGATTTCCTTTTTCGATTTTGATGACGGGCGACTGTTCATAGATAGTGGCGCCGAGCGAGACCGCCGCATGCGCCTCGCCAATACACAGGTTCAGCGGATGCAGATGGCCATTGGCCATATTGAGGAGTGCGCCGATGTAGGCATCGGTGCCGATGGTATCGCAGGTCTCTTCGCGCGAAAGAACACGCACTTCGTGCGGAAACTCTGCGTTCCGGAGTCGGTCGTAGTCGTGCTGTATATCTCGCAGATGACTCTTCTTGATCGCCACATCCAGGTAGCCGAACTTCAGGTCACACTGGATGCCGTACTTTTGAACACGTTCGCGAATAATCTCGTGTCCCGCCCAGCGCAGCTCTCCAAAAAGCTCCTCCTGGTCGCGGCCGAGTTTATTGGCAATATGCTTCTCGCCCGCAATGCCGCCGATTAGCTGTCCGCCATTGCGGCCACTTGCGCCCCAGCCAACTTTGTTTGCCTCGACGACATGTACATTGTAGCCGCGCTCCGCGAGGTGCAAAGCCGTGGAGATGCCGGTAAAGCCTGCACCGACGACGCACACGTCCGCATGCTGCGCACCGCGCAACGGCGCGAAGTCAGTTATATCGTTGGCGGTAGCGGCGTAGTAGGAGCCGGTGTGTGCTTGAGGTCGCGTCATCAATCCTTCTTGTTCAGCTTTGCTGGCGCGATCCGGCGGAGACTGCATCTCGGCCTGCAAGCAGCCCGATGTCGTATCAGTGCGATCGCCGGTTGTGCGAACGACGGAACGTGGCGGGCGCCATGCCGACGTGCTTCTTAAAGGCCGCATAAAACGCTGAATTGGAGTTGAAACCGACCGTAAATGCGATATTCAGAATTGCGCCGTTACTGCGGTCGATCTGGAGCAATAACTCTTTGGCATGTCTGACCCTGTAGCTATTCACGTAGTCAAAAAAACTCATCTCGAAGCCGGAATTGATGACCTGCGACAAATGGTTGACGGAGCAGCCGACTTCCTCCGCAAGAGCGGGCAGCGTAAGGTCCGGTCTAAGATAAGCGTGCTGCGACTCCATGATGACATCAAGCCGTCGCATGTATTCTTGCAACTGCTCTCTGCGCAGCCCGGACTTCGCGTATTTGTCCAGACTTACTTGCTGCGGCACGTCATAGTAATCCGTGATGGTCACAGCGGCATCGCCATTCAACGTCATGAACTCGGCGCCACGATAGGTCATCGTCGATTGTCCATCCTCATTGTCGCCTATCGGTCGAACCCGGTACTGGAATGCGATCGTGTCCTTGCCGGTCAGGATTTCACCGATCAGCTCGTAGCGTTGTGGAAAATCAGCGAAGAACTCGCTGAGGCTGACGATGAGTTCGTCGTGAGTGCGCCGGGCGTTCTCCGGTATATCCCGGTATACGCCACCAGGGGCGAGGTGGTCCGCGACACCATCATCATGCATGAAACCCCGCACGCATTTTGC
>CAYTTZ010000040.1:0-18367 GCA_964440945.1 uncultured Woeseiaceae bacterium | reverse complement strand
CCTGGTTGCCAGCGAGCTGGGCAACCAATTCCCGGATGCCTGGGTGCGATATGTGGATAGCGACGAAGCCTCTTCGGCCCGCGCCGCAGGCGACTTGCGTGCAGCGCACACAGATGAAGTTGTCGCAGTGCGCATACGTGGCGATGCGGTTCTGGCGGATGAACAGCTTGTCGCATTACTTTCAGAGGGCCGTGGCGCATTGCTCGAGCAGCGTTACAGCGATGCGGTGCGCCTCTACACGCGCGTACTCGAAGCGCCGAACCACGCGTACAGGGCTGAGGCCCGTGAGATGCTCGGCATAGCGTTTGAACGCAGCGGGCGTACCGGAAATGCGCTAGCCGAATACCGGAGTTTCATTGACGAGTTCCCCGCTCAGCTGGGGACGTCACGAGTCACAGACCGTCTGGTCGCGCTGGAATCCGCATACGCAATCCCCACGCCGTCAGCCAGTCGCGAGGCGAATCGTGCATCCTATTCAGGGGACTGGCAGATTCATGGCGGAATCTCGAGCTACTACTGGAGAAACGAGGAGCAGTTGGTTCACGACGGCAATTACCTGGTGAGTTCGTCCGGCGTTCTGAACCTTGGAGATGTTTCAGCCATCCGACGCGGAGAACGATTTGATGTTCTGGCTCGTTTCAATGGCGCGTATCAGTTCAACCTCGTTGAGTACGATCGCGTCGGTGACATTGGCTGGGTCTCAAGTGCTTTCGTCGACGTTCTCGACAACGACCTCGGAATTCGCGGGCGAGCCGGCCGTCAGACGCGGCGTGAGGATGGCGTACTGGGCCGTTTTGATGGAATTGGTCTCAGCTATAAATGGAAGCCGGACCTTAGCCTGAGTGTTAGCGGCGGTATACCGGTGGACTCGCCGCGCTTCATTTCGAACAGCGACAGGTACTTTTACGCGGCAAGCGTAGGTTTTGAGGACTTTCGGGATGGTCGCGTATCAGCGAGCGCTTTCACGCAACACCAGTTTGTCGACGGTATAAAAGACCGCCAGGCCGTTGGCGGAGAAATTCTCTACCACGGCGATACGGTGTCAATATTCTCGCTCCTGGATTTCGACGTATCCTACAACGAACTCAACTCAGCGCTGGTGAACGCTACGTGGCAACTCGACAACGGATGGTCGCTTAGCGGACGAATGGATTTCGGGGTCGAACCGTACCTGACGACTCGCAACGCGCTCGCGGGGCAGACTGTGACCAACGTGGACGCCCTCCTCGACACGTATTCGGAGGGGCAGGTGCGGCGACTTGCGAGAAATCGAACGGCAGAGTCCACAGCGATATCCATTGGCATGTCGGCACCGTTGGGCGAACGCCTTGATCTGTCGCTTGACGCCACCATGCGAAACGCTGATGCGACAACTGAGTCGGGCGGTGTCGTTGCAAGGCCCGATACGGGGACTGAGTTGTTCCTTAACGCGACCATGGTCGCGACCAGCTTGTTCTTCGATAATGATCTGTTGCTAGTCTCGGTACGGTACGACTCACTGCAGAGTCGCGATAGCGCTCACCTCGTGATCGATTCTCGGCTGCCCGTCACGCGATCAGCACGAGTCAGTCCTCGCGTGAGCGTGACGTACCATGATGCTATTCCCACTGGGACGACACAGACGATTGTCGAGCCGTCAGTTCGCTTGATGCTGCGTTGGGGCGATGTCCTTTTCGATCTGGACGTCGGCGGTCGCTGGTCGAATCGTGAGTTGCCGGTGTTCGAATTCGATCCGTTCACACCTGACGGCACCGAGGAATTGCTCGGTGGCTTCGTCAACCTCGGCTACCGCTGGGAGTTTTAACGTGACTTACAAGATTATCGCAGTGCTCGTCGCTGTACCTCTTTTTCTCTGCGCCTGCGGTGGCAATCCGACGACGCCGTTTGAACGGCGTGTCGACGAACGGTCCGGCGAATCATTCACGCAGTCAAGCGAGCCGCTGCGCCTGGTCGCAACACGACCTGCGCTGTCGCGCGTAGGAAAAGACTACCTGTTTCTGGCACCAGTGCTGGTCAGCGGATCGAGGGAACCTCAAAAGTACCTGTGGTTTTCGTTTGGCAGTTCCATCGACCGGCGGATTACGGGGGCCGAACAGCCTGTTGTTAATTCCATCGTACTGGTTCTTGACGGCACACCGATGACCTTCGACCTTTTGCCGTGGCCCGAAATTGCTTCTACAAGACCATTTGAAACGGGCGTCGAACACCACGCCAGCTTCGGCGCCAGGGTCACTACGAGCCAGCTCCAGCGTTTGTCCGCAGCACGAGAATTTGCAGCGTTTGTGACAAACAACGACCATCGCTCGCCCAAGTACGTGCTTGTGGCCGGCGAATATGGAGCGTGGTCAGATTTCTGACCTGTATAAACAGGGGTAAGCCCCGGCGCGAACGAAGCCGCCATCGCAGGTACACCGACACGGCAAGCGTCGCGAGCTCTTGCTGCTCCGAACCGGGCCTAGTCCGAAGGGACATCTCCAGAGAGGGCTTGATCCAACAGCTCCACCAACTGGTCCCGGCTGTAGCTGTAAGGGCCCCACTGGTTCAACTGCACAAGCTCGTTTACCTTTGTGCCAATGGTCCTTGCCTGTTCACCTTCGTTGGGGACAACCACGTAGCGACGCAACGGATTGTCATCAAACAGGGCGTGCATGAACGCCGTGGACACTTCATCGGGTTCCTTTAATGACAACTCACGCTCGGCAGTCGCTTCGTAGTCCTTTTTCATTTCTTCGGTCACTTCGCCACCTGCGGCCTTCGCGAGCTCATGCTCGCGAGACACGCTGCTGCGACGAATTTTCGACTTGTAGTTGCCAGGCTCGACGACACTGACTGCAACGCCGAGCGGCTCGATCTCCGTCGCCAGCGCATCCGTATACGCTTCGATCCAGTGTTTGCTGCCGCTGTAGGCGCTGAAGCCCGGGAATGCGGAGATCGTGCCTGCGATCGATCCTGTCGTCACGACGCGGCCCTTGGACTCGATGACCATCGGCGCGAATGCCTTGGTCGTGCGGTATACGCCCTCAACATTGACCCTATAGACAAACGTCTGATCCTCAATCGGCGTGTCGATAACCTCGCCGCCGCCGCCAACGCCGGCATTGTTAACGAGGGCATACAGGCCTGTGCCTTTTTCCTGGATCATTGCGACAACAGCATCAACCTGATCCTGCTTGGTAACGTCGAGTTGTACGGCCGTAACATTATCAATTGCCTCCAGTGAAGCAAGGTCCTTGTCCTTACGCGCGCCGGCGTAAACGTGATAGCCGTGCTCAGCCAGCGTTTCGGTGAGATTTCGGCCGATGCCTGTACTGGCACCTGTAATCAGGATCGATTTGTGATCGTCTGCAGCGACGGCGTGCGGTGCCGCGAAAAAAACGACTGCGACGACAACGACAAACTGGAGAAACTTGTTCATGGTGTTTACCTTTTATTGTTGTTGCGGCGACACTAGCACAATCAGAGGCGACTTAGCCCTCGCTTCGTGAGTGGCCAGAGCCCGTGTCGTTGCGTACATGAGCCGTGCACCAGCGTGCGCAGTGATGCGATCGTAGCAACGGGCACCCCGATACTTTTTTGAATTACATAGCCTTAGGCAAACCGGCCCGCGACTGAGTATTCGGCTCGTTTCGCTTTCGATTCCGCGCCCTAGTCGATTCCCATCTCCTCGAGCAAGTGGCCCGCATCATACAGGGACCGCATCGACTCGATCATGATTTGCGGGTGCACAGCAACCGTGCGGTTCGTGTCCGCGTCAAACCAGTAGGCGCCCGATATTGAGTGGATGTTGCCATCAAATACCAGGCCCACCAGCTTGCCATCCTTGTCAATGACCGGACTGCCGGAGTTGCCGCCAATGATGTCCGTGGTACCCACGTAGTTGAACTTGACGTCACCCGCGATTTTGCTCTTTGCTTCGGCCCAACTGTCAGGCAGACCGAAAGGTGCCTCACCGGTGACGCGAGGAAACAGCTCCGAATTCGTCGTCCAGGGCCGCACAGGGCTTCCTTTTTCGAGCCAGCCTTCGTGTGCCCCGTAGCTCACGCGTAGCGTGAAGGTCGCATCCGGATAGTCACTGGTGCCATTGACCGCAAAACGGGCTTTGGCAATTTTTTCGTAGGCCAGGTCTGACGGCGCCTCGACTTCATCCTCATAGCGTTTGCGCAGGGCCCGAGCCTGATCGTCAATAGCAAGCGCCAACTTAATCATTGGATCATCCGAGCGGCGCAGCGTGTCCAGGTCTGCCGCCCACAAGCGCGCGCGAACATCCAGGTCGCTAAGGCTCGATCCGTCAACAAGCTCCGCGGCGAGCGCTTCAGGCGACTGCTTGCCCAGGATCTGGTGAACGAACGGCGAGTCGGGCCCGAGTAACTCTCGCATTTTGTCGAGCGAGAACGAAAGCCGCAGCTTTTCCAGCTCAGGGTAAAACGGGCGTGCCGCCAACGTCAGCTGCCGGGTGCGTGGCAGCGCCGCGTCGGTATAGGGCCGCAACCTGTCTTCGTTGGGACGCTCCTGCTCGGCGGCCCTGCGAACGAGGGTGCGCGCATTGTAAAAAAGCCTGCCAGTAAATGCAGCGCCCGCCTCTATGAAGTAGTAGTCGTCTCTGAACGTAAGGTACGTTTCGTTCGCTTTTTCGATTTCCGCCCACGCCGTGCCGACTTCGGCGGCCATCTCGGGATCCGCCGCAACCGCGGCCTGCAATGCACGTTCCTCTTCGAGCTTCTGCTCCAACAACTCATCGTTGTGTAAAGCATCCAGTCGTTTGCGCTGTACCTTGATGCCGTTCTCTACTCCCTGCAAAGGTGCTTGCGTCGTCCGGTAAGCTTCGCCGCCCGCAGTGGCGTACTGAATGTAACGCCCGCGCAGCTCGACATTGCGCATCAGCCATTGCGGGATCGAAGTGTCGCGGAGAAACTTCAGATCCGATACCGTCAAGAGGCGCTGCGTTCTGCCGGGTCGGCCTGCAACAAACATCGCTTCGCCGGGCTCGAGACCTTCTGCACGCCACTCGAGGAAGTTCGGTGTCGCAGCCGGTTCGCCGTTCTCGTAGACACGCAACAGCGTCATGTCGAGGCACCACCGGGGAAAATTGAAATTGTCCGGGTCGCCGCCGAACGCGGCGATGTCTGCTTCGGGCGCAAACACTAGCCGAACATCATCGTAACGCTTGTATTTGTACAGCCAGTGCTGGCCGCCACTGTAGAGACTCACCGATTCGCATTTCAAACCCGAATCTTCTTCGCATTTCTGGACCGCACGCTTCAGCAGCTGGCGCCGCACCTCGCCTGCTTCAACATCGCCTTTGCCAGCCGTACCTTCTACGATTTGTTGCGTGATGTTTTCTGTCGATAGCAGCACAGATATGCGGTCTGTGGGGCAGGACACTTCCTCACCGCGACTTGCGGCAAGAAAACCGTTTGCCTCGAGGTCAGAGTCGGTCGACGAGTTTTGTGAGATGCAGGAGAGTGCGCAATGATGATTAGTCAATACCAGGCCATTCGGCGAGACGAATGAACCGCTGCAGCCGCTATCCAGCCTGGCCACGGAGCTCTTGACAGTCTCGAGCCACTGGTCGGTAATATCGACATCGTATTTGTCCTTGACCGCCGTCTTCGGGAAGTTATCGAGCGTCCACATGCCTTCGTCGGCAAATGCAGTACCTGTAAGCAGGAAGAATAGTGCGAATAGCCGTAAGTACCTCATGAAAAATCAGCCTCTTGGTTATTGATAACGTGAGCCGTTGTATTCGAGCCACCCGGCAACGTGGTGGCCAGCCGGGTCGTGATGCGTCCAGTGTAATACACCACCACGCTCGTTCCACTCGTAGACGCCGAAAAACGACACGGACTCGCCCGCTTTCAGGTTCGTAACGCGCGGCGCCAGATCGATATTGTGCGCAATAAGCAGCGTGTGACCGGAAGCCAGCTGCACTATGAAACGCTGATGCCGGCTGCCATCCCTGTCGTCGGACAATATCCGGCTAACGGTACCGCTTCCCTGAACCTGCGAGCCAGAGCGTCGCGAACTGATGACGTTCTCGAGCGCCGCATTGGACTCCTGAAATGCGGGAGACCGCTGCCCTTCGAATGACGAATGCTCGAACGCGTAGTAGGCGCCTGCAAGCGCGACGAAGATTATTAGGACCCGTTTCATGCCAGCAACTCTATATTCTCGCGCCTCTTGTAACAAATGTTCACAGTCTGGAGCCGACTATATCGGTAGAGTCGGGGGTCCGAAATGATCCGGTGATGGAGACAAAGAATGAACTTCAAAAGCCTCGCGACGCAGGTATTGATGGACCATATCGAGGGCGCCAATAATTCGAATCGCGCTGCAGCAGCCCTCGACAGACTTGCCGACGGACACAAGGCCTTTGACCTTGGCGACCTTGTTGGCCGGCTGCAAGCGCCGGGAGGCGAGCTCGCCTGCAAGACGAGATCCTGGCTCGGAGATGGCAAGAACGAGTCGATCACCGTCTCGCAACTCGAAAAAGCGGTTGGCACTCACAAGACCGCCGCATTCGCTTTGGCACTCGGTATCGACCGTGCGCATGCAAGCGACAAACTCACACAGATCCTGCCTGAGCTGATCGACAAGAGCAGCCAGGGTGGCGAACTTCTGAACAAGATCGGCAGCAAGCGCGGGTTCACAGAGCTTGCGTCACGATTCTGGAGAAAATCTGCCTGATCCCCTGGAAAGCAGGCAATCAGGTTTCGCCAATATCCTCATGCCATAGTGAAGGATGGGCGGTCACAAACTCGCTCATCATTCGCCGGCACGATTCATCGTCAAGGATTTCGAGCTGCACACCACGCGAGCGCAAATGCGCCTCCGGCCCCTGAAAACTCCTGTTTTCACCAATTACGACCTTCGGGATGCCATAGAGCAGTATGGCGCCACTGCACATGTCGCAGGGTGAAAGCGTCGAATACAGCACGGCGTTTCGATAGTCGGAGGCAGTTAGCCGACCGGCATTTTCGAGGCAGTCCATTTCAGCGTGCAGCACGGCGCTGCCCTTTTGTACTCGCTGGTTATGTCCGCGGCCAACGATTTCCTCGCCGAGGACCAGCACCGATCCGATAGGAATGCCACCCGAGCGAGCGCCATTTCGCGCCTCTTCAATCGCGGCTGCAAGGAATATATCCACACTAAGCCAGACCGAAGATTCGGTCGATCTCCTGCAACACATCGGGCGTGAATCGGTCCACAAATTTCAGGGCCTTCATATTCTCGTGGACCTGAGACACGCGACTCGCGCCGGTCAACACTGTACTGACCTGCGGATTCTGCAAACACCAGGCGATGGAAAACTGCGCAAGTGTTGCACCCATACTGTTCGCTAGCGGCTGCAATGCCGATACCATGGCAAGCCTATCGGCGTTGGTGAGCTCTTTGCGAAGCCATTCATAGCCTTCAAGGGCTCCGCGGCTGTCACTGGGCACGCCGTCCTTGTACTTGCCGGTCAACAGACCCGAGGCGAGTGGACTCCAGGTGGTCGAGCCGTAGCCACGCTCTTCATAAACACGGTCATAGTCACCTCCGAATCGATGCCTCTGGAACAGGTTATAGACGGGCTGCTCTACAATCGGCTTATGCAGGTGGTGTCGCTCAGCGATGTCGATCGCAGCAAGAATGTCGGCCGCCTCCCATTCCGACGTACCCCAGTAGAGCGCCTTGCCACGTTCGATAATGTTGTGCATTGCCCAGACCGTCTCATCGATCGGCGTCGTCGGGTCTGGTCGGTGACAATAGAGAAGATCGACATAGTCCATACCCAGGCGGCGCAAAGAGCCATCGATGGCCTCCAGCAGGTACTTGCGATTAAGCGTGTTCTGCTCGTTCGGCGCCTCGTGCAGACCCCAAAACAGCTTCGTCGACACCAGGTAGCTGCCTCGCCGCCAGCCGAGCTCCTTCAGTGCCGCTCCCATGACCTCTTCGGATTTGCCCGCCGCGTAGCCTTCCGCGTTATCGAAAAAATTGACCCCGGCTTCGTAGGCCGCGCTCATCATCTCCACCGTAGAACTGACGCCAGCCTGAGTGTGAAAAGTGACCCACGAGCCCAGCGAAAGCTCGCTCACTTGAATACCGGCTTTGCCGAGATGGCGATACTTCATGTCTGCTCCTGAGTGTTTATTTGCAGGCCTCTTGGCCCTGCGCAATCGCGAATATAGCGATTTGGGGTCGATCGCGCCGCGACTGGCGCATGCCAATAGCTGGCGCCCACCAGCCGTACCCTGGAATCGCCGCTGCACGTCAATAGTATTCTCTTATTTTTCAGTAAGTTATCCAGTATCCCTAGAATTATTGTAAATAGTGCTTTAAATCACGCCAGATTATGTATAAGAATAGATGCACACCCTACTGGAGGCCGAGTAGCCGGCTGCGCCACTCTTCGAACCGGACAGTACAGTTCCGGAGACCTCCCGGACAATAATAATTTCAAACATGGGGGGATGTTGCGTGGCACGAACGCGCGAAAAAAACGTTGCGGTACCCACCTATCTCGACTTCTTCGGGATGAGTCGAGCCCCGTTCGCTCGGGTTTCCGATGCCACCCTGTTATTTCACGCGGAGCAGTATTCCCTGCTTTACGCCCATCTTTCCGATGCGACAGAACACGCCGATCGATTGCTCGTCATCCGCGGCGCGGATGGACTGGGCAAGACAACCCTGCTCAACAGATATACAGCCAATCTCGATCCCAATACCTCGTTCGCGACCTTTGACCAGACCTGCATGGACGGGACCCAGTTCTACTGTGAATTGCTGAGACAGCTCGGCTTTACCGACATAACCGGCACATTGGCTGAGCTGCGCCATATATCCCGGGAGTTCCTGATACACCGTGGCCTGGCGGGTGACCCGGTCCTGGTTATTGTCGACAATGCACACCTGGTCAGTGCCTCGATCCTCGAACAGCTGCAGTGGTTGTCCAAGGTTGCGATCAAAGGCGCCTGTGTCATCAGCCTGGTGTTATCAGGCAATTCTGACCTGGCCCGCATTATGGCATCACCTGCAATGAGTCGCTTGCAGCTTGGCACCCATGTCAATTTCAGTATTCGCGTCCTTACGGAACAGGAGTCGGACGATTATGTGCGCCATCGGCTTCGCCTGGCGGGCGGCTCCGAGAGCACCAAGTTGGCGACGGAAGCGCGGCCCCTGATCCATCGTTTCTCCGGCGGAAGTCCACGTTTGATAAACAGGCTATGCAACGCGGTTCTGACCGAGGCACTGGCTCAGAAGACACGCGTGATCTCGGAAGCACTCGTGCGCCAGGTCGCTGATAAGCATGAATTCGTGCCACACGTTCTACCCCTGCAGGGCCAGGGCCGGCGCGACACAGACCGGGAAGTTCAGCCCTCTACATCAGACACAAGCATCGAAGAGCGCATTAGCCCACGGGAGGCGCCGCAACAGCGGGCGGTTCAGGACTTCGCGGCTAAGCACGGAGTCACCGATGTCAGCGTCGAGAAGCTGCTCCAGCAGGTATCCAGCCTTACGGACGAGCTGGATGCATCAAGGACCGAGGCCCAGAAGGTTCTACTGGATGTCGACGTTCGAGACTGTGACATCAATGCGCTGCTCGGAAAGATCGAACAGCAGAGCAAAGACCTGGAGAAGGCCGCCAGAGTCAGGCGAGACGATGCCAAGGATATTGAGCGACTCAACCGGTCACAGCAAGAGAGTGAGCAGATCTCGGACGGGCTAAAAGACGATTTGAGAACCGAGGAGCGCGCGACAGGGAAACTCCGAACGGAGCTCAGCAGGGCATCACGCAAACTGGAGAAACTCGAACTTAGAAAAGCGAACCTGCAGGAATCGCTTCGCGATCTGAAAGCAGCGCGGAAGAAAGACGCGACGGAAGCACGCCGCAACCAGAAGAAACAGGACAAGAAAATCTCGGATCTGGAACGATCCGTCGAGAAGCTCCAGGTGCGAGGAGATACGTTGCGAGCCAGGGCCGAAAAGGCCGAACAGCGGGTCGTTGAGTCGAAACCGAAAACTAAACCCGTCAAGGATATTCAAGACGCGATCGAATCCAGGCCCGAGACGCTGGAGGCGACCCAGGTACCGGTAGCTGACGACATCACGGGCACCCGCGCCAACGAAGTCCCGGCTGACGCGGACGCATACGTCGGCAACATCGGCATCATCGAGGTCTTCAGGGACGGCAAACTGGATCATGTCGTGACACTGCAACCCGATGCTAAACGACTGATGATCGGACGCAACGACGACAGCGAACTTTGCCTGCGGAGCAAGTTTGTGAGTCGTCATCATGCGCTCATTTTCCTCGCCAGGCAGCGGGTCTACATAGAAGACCTACGCAGCTACAATGGCACTGTCGTGAACGCAAAGAAGATCTCGCGCCGCAATCTGAAGCCTGATGACACGATAACGATCGGAGATTTCGAGCTTCGTCCGCGGCACAAGCCCGGCTAGCGGAATATGTCGTCCTGCAATCCTGCGAACCAGTGCTGCGTGCACCGATTAGCGCGCTGCGCGCTGCCGTAAAGCCGACCCAAACCCCGCTACCAGCACGCCGAGCAAGACGAGCACGAGCGACAATGGCAACAGACCGGCAGCCTCCCTGGCAATCTTATTCAGCCCGAACCAGGACTGCGGATTGTTCAGCCAGGGCATATACAGAGAGGCGACGCTGAGCAGGGAGATGGACCGCCAGCTGCCCGTCTTCAGGTATCCGTAGGCCTGTAAAGCGAGTACGCCTGCACCTGCCAATGCGACCAGCAGACCAATCGCCACGACAACGCCCATGAGGAATCTCTTGAGGTTGTAGAACAACCGGCTGAGCCATCTTCTGCCCTGGCGGTCATCATCGATGCGGCGACGCACCGAACGATAACCTTCCCGGGTCTCCGCCCGATCGTGCGTCTTCAGCCCGAAGTAGAGCGAAATAATCAGGCCAAGCGCCACGATTGCGCCGATCAACAGCATGAATCTCGCTTCGAGGTTCGTCGAAGCCCCCGCAAAATACCAGGCACTGCCCGCCGCTATCGCCGTTGCAACTAGCACGAGCAGCGACTTCTGCAGCCGCTCTTTCAGAGGGATGACTCGCCGGGCCATTAACGGGCTGGTTTCCATCCTTGTATTCTAAACGCAAACAGGAAGTCAGTAGAAACCGAATTGAGATAGGCCGAAATTCCGCCTAATATGACCCGACAGTTACGAGGAGATCGCAATGCGACAGCAGTTAATCGAAGCGCTCACTTTTCCCAAGTTACTGGTGCAGCAGCTTATTGAAGGGGGCAAATTCCCGCACAAGAATTTGTACGCGGCGACGGGCGAGCGCTGCAATCATTGTGATCTGACAGGTGATTGCACCTGGAAGAATTGTCTGCAGGATTTCCGCAACGTTAATGACGAACCGACCGAGTCACTTAGCGCAACGCTCCGCGAGGGCATCAAGCTGGTGGAAGCCTTGCACAGTGAGCTGCGACACGACGAAACCACCTGCGCCTGTGAAACCTGTATCTGGATTCGAAACGCAGAACACCTGACGGAGGAAGTTGAGCATCAACTTCCCCACGTTGAGCCCGCCGCGACCGCACACGAGCAGGAAGAACTTTAGCCCTCAACAAGGCAGAAAAAGCTTACGATCTCCGCCATCGCTTCTGTGTCGAACTTGCAGTAGCGCAGCAACTGCTCTTCGAGTTGGGCTTTGCGCTCTGGCGTTACCGTCGGACTAATCGCTTCTATATAACCTTCGGATGCACCCGTACCTTCCTTAATACCTTCGAGTTTCGCATAGTCCATATGCGGCGCGATGGTTGGCAAAACCGCCTTGATCGACCATGAGCCAAGCATGCGCGGGTGGTAGTAGTTGGCTTTGACGACCGGGTGCAGGTCGAAAAGACGATGCACAATGTTCTGCAGCTCTCCGGCAAGGTCGGGGAACAAGTCGGCCAGGCCGTTGATCACCCTCTCCTCGTAGCTCGTGTACATGATGACGGGTCCCGCATCTCCCAGGCATTGAATCAGGTTCTCGGACAGTGCACGCATAGGTGCGTCGCCGGACAGGTCCAGGAACTCCTCGTGGCGCATCGTTTGATACGATCCGTCACCATTGCCGTCGTCGACATGGCATGACCACTGCACAGGCACGGCCGCGTACGGGCGCGTGCCCGGCCAGAAAGGTATAGCCGGAGCAATGGTCTCGAAGTCAAGGTAATAACGGGGAAAAGAAAGGTCGGCAAGCGCCTGCCGGGCACCGCTGAGGATTTCCGCTTCACCACTTTGCGTGACACGGTGAATACGTGTTTGAGTTTCTGCTGTGATGCTCGACGCGGGGACATCGCGAATATCCGTGTAGCCGAGCGCGACGTAATCCCCGAGTTTTGCTTTGCTGCCGCCAAGCCCGGCAATCGGGTATTCCGAATCGGCAGGCCAGCAGAAACTCATGAACGGGCACTCATAGGGCTTGTTGCACTGCGTGCCGACGGTGATATTCGGCATCGGTCCGGCCACGGCTTCGCGGGCTCGACTAACTAGCATTTCGACAGTGGGTTCGACAGTTCGCACTTCGTCCGTCAAGTCGACCTCGGCGAGAATGCCGTCGTAATGGTGGTCGCCGGGATACACGAATTGATTGTCAATGTGGGCCAACGCAATCGAAATCACCGGCACATCGAGATGACGCATCACCCAGTCCTGGATAGCGCAATCAAGGACGTGGTAATCCTTGACGGATGTCGACGCCTTGACCTCGATAGCACGCCACCCATCATCGTCCGGTAGCAACACGTCGACACGTACGAGGACACCCTCATACTGGAAAGTGGCCTCAAAGATCGGCGACTGCACATCCGCATCGATGAGCGCCTTTGTTTGCTGCACCATCATGTGCATGCGGCGGTTGAACGGGATCACAGCCGAATCGGCGGTACCGTAGTGATCCTGGGCGATGGCGCCGACCTGGTGGCCGGTGGCGAACAACGACTCTGTCTGGGCGGAAACGTCCGCCAGCTCGGGACGGTGTTTCTCGAGGTAGAGCTTTTTCGGGCATTGCCAGGCCGAAATGACACGCGACTTCGACAGGAAAGGTTTTCTCGTAGCCATTGATGGAATGATACAGGAGTACCGGAGTCACGATCAGCGATGCTATGATCCGCGCATTCAAATTTCCGGAGAAGTTCCTTGAGAGCACTACTCGCATTGTCCGTACTGATTCTCGCCGGCAACGCATTTGCCGCCAATGAAATTGACGCCAAAGTCGAAGCGGCACTGGCCGCCGAGTCGCGCCCTGAAGCCGATCGCGAACGTGACCGGAATCGGCGCGCGCTCGAGACGCTGAATTTCTTCGGCCTCAAAGACAACATGCGCGTCCTCGAACTGATTCCTGGTGGCGGTTGGTACACGCGCTTGCTGGCGCCGGTGCTGGCCGAAAACGGCAGTCTGTATGTCGCGTTAGGAACAGGACGCGTCAAATCCGGCGTTCTCCAGGAGCCCGGCTTTGATAAGGTCGAGTTACTGGAAACCAGCGAGAATATGCGCCGCCCGGAGGGAAGTCGCTTCTATGCCATGGACGATTTCGCGTTCGGCGTTGCAAACCTCGACATGGTGCTGACGTTTCGCAACCTGCACAATTTCGAACCGGCGTCGCGGGCGATGATGAACCGCGAGGTGTTCAAAGTCCTGAAGAGCGGTGGTCTCTACGGCGTAGTCGACCACACGATGCGCCACATGGAACCGGCGAACAACGAGAATCGTCGTCGCATCGACCCGGTCCTGGTCATCAAGGAAATGCTGGACCAGGGATTCGAGTTTGTTGGCTATTCGGACCTGCACTACCGTGCCGATGACGAGCTGGAGTATGAGGTGGGCCGCCGCTCGGTCAGCGGCAACACAGACCGCTTCACAATGCTGTTTCGCAAGCCCTGAGCGGCGCTGGAGCAGCAGGCTACTGTAACAACTTGTCTCCACGAAGGGACCTCGAGGTTTTATTGAGGTTCTGGACGGCGGATCCGCCGTATAATGCCGGGATGTCTAAATTCTCCAAAATGGCCGTCTCAGCGCTGGCCCTGCTGCTCGCCGCTGCCTGCTCGGAGACGCCTGAGCCAGCAGAGCGCGGGCAGCGACCAGCCGAGTCCGAAGTTCGCGTTATCGCGGAGGTTCTCAAATTCGAGCGTGAGCGCACCCGTGTCGAAGCCGTGGGCACCTCGCGGGCGCGGCTTTCGGCCGAACTCTATGCGCCTACGTCCGGCGAAGTGGTATCCGTCAACTTCGAACCCGGGCAAGCCGTGAAGGCCGGCGACGTACTCGTGGAACTCGACAGTCGCGACGAGAAGCTGGCGGTGCGCGTGGCCGAATTGCATCTCGAAGACGCGGCGCGACTCTACGACCGCTACAAACGATCCGCGAATAGTGGAGCTGTGCTGCCTACCGCACTCGATGAAGCCCGCACCGCGGCTGAAACCGCTCGCGTAGAGCTCGAGAGAGCGCGCATTAACCTCGATGACCGCACAATCGAGGCTGTATTCGACGGTTATGTTGGCAGTACCGACGTAGATCCTGGCGATCGCGTCAATACGAACACAATGATCACGACGCTCGACGACCGCAGCACCCTGTTTGTCAGCTTTGATATTCCCGAGGCCTTCATCGGCGAACTTACCGTCGGCGACCAGGTGCAACTGGAAACCTGGAACGGCAAAGCGCCGGAGGTTGCCGGCGAAATTGTCGATATTGGCAGCCGCATCGATCCTCAAAACCGAACGTTCGTTGCACGCGCCCGCGCCGTCAACGAAGCCGACATGCTGCGTCCCGGCATGAGCTTTCGCGCAAGGATCGACGTGCTGGGTGAATTGTTCGCGGTGATCTCCGAGACCGGCGTGCACTGGGGCGCCGACGGCGCCTACGTCTGGTCGGTGGTTGAAGGTGTGGCCGTGAAAACGCCGGTGCGCGTCGTGCAGCGCCGCGAAGGCCGCGTGTTGGTCGACGGCGAGCTGAAAGATGGTGACGTGATCGTCGTGGAGGGTACGCAGCGCATGCGCGAAGGAATCGCCGTCAGTTACGACATCCAGCGCCTGGCGGGTAAACCAGTTGTCGAGCCGGTTTCCGATGTCACGATCGGCGCTGGCAACGCGCTCGTCGTACTGGACTAGATTCACCATCATGAATACTTCACAGCGCGATGACCTGCCGAGCGTTAGCGTTCGCCGACCCGTGCTGGTGCTTGTTGCCAACCTCCTGATCGTTCTCGCAGGCATCGCGGCGCTACTCGCTGTAGAAATTCGCGAACTCCCCGACGTCGACCGGCCAGTAGTGACGGTACGCGCGAGCTTCCCCGGCGCCTCCCCCGAGACCATGGATACCGAAGTGGTAAGCCTGTTGGAAGGTGCGGTTGCGCGCGTCTCGGGCATTCAAAACCTGCGCTCGGCGTCGGAAGAAAACAGCGGACGAATCTATATCGAGTTCCGCCCGGGCGTTGACCTCGACAGCGCAGCCTCAGATGTCCGCGAAGCAGTCAGTCGCGTTTCGAGGCGCCTGCCCGATCGCGTTGAACAGATTGTTGTCGTGAAAGCGGATGATGATGCGGAGGCGATCGTCAACATTGCGGTCTCCAGCGACACACTGCTGACGGAAGCGCTGACACGAGTCGTCGAACAGGAACTTGTTCCGATGTTCATTTCGATTGACGGTGTCGCAGACGTGCAGGTATCGGGTGCCCGCAAGCGCATGCTGCGCGTCGCTATCGACCCCCTGCGGCTAACCAGCTACGGACTTGCCGTTACAGACGTAGCCGCGGCGCTCAGACAGGCGCCTTTTGACGTTCCCGCCGGCAGTTTTCGTTCTGTCGACCAGGAACTGATCGTACGTGCAGATGCCACCGTGGTTGATGCCTCAGAGATCGCCGACATCATAATTCGCGGTTCAGTACGTGTTCGCGACGTCGCGAATGTTTTTTTTGGCCCGGAAGATACGGAGACGATAACCCGGCTTGATGGCAGACCAGTGCTGGGCCTCGGCATCATTCGCCAGGCACGTTCGAACACCATTGAAATCTCCGGGGCGGTCAACGAGGCCGTTGATCGCATCAACGCACGATTTGACGATTTCGAGCTGGTAATCACTGACGATCAGGCGATCTTCATCAGCAGCTCGGTGAAGCAAGTCCTCATTACGCTGGGGCTATCTATTGCGATCGTCATCAGCACAATCTGGTTGTTCATGGGCAGCTTCCGTGCAACGCTGGTCCCTACGCTCGCGATCCCTGTCGCGCTGATCGGCACTGTCGCCGCGATCTGGCTGTTCGGCTTCTCTATTAACATCCTGACGCTGCTCGCGCTTGTGCTGGCCACCGGACTGGTTGTCGATGATGCGATCGTTGTTCTCGAAAATATCCAGAGACAGCGCGCCGAAGGTATGGGCGCCCGTGCCGCAGCAGTTATCGGCACACGCCAGGTGTTTTTTGCGGTTGTTGCGACGACCGTTGTGCTTATTTCGGTGTTCGTTCCCATCGCCTTCCTGCCAAGCACGGCGGGCCGCCTCTTTCGGGAGTTCGGCCTCGTGCTCGCGTCGGCCGTCATCATCTCGAGTTTCGTCGCGCTGTCGCTTGTCCCGGCTGCAGCCGCACGACTCGTCAAGAGCGCTGACGCAACACGCGTACCGACGTTGCTCGCGCGTTTCGGCCAGAGCTTCGCAAGCGCCTATCAAAGCTCACTTTCGGCACTGCTCTCGCGCCCCTGGATTCCCGTCGCCGCAGCACTGTTGTTTGCCGTATCGGCCGGCGTCGCTTACCAGTCGCTTGATCGGGAGCTGATCCCCCCCGAGGACCGCGGCCTATTGCGCGTGTTCGCCAGCGGCCCGGATGGCGTCGGCCTTAATTTCATGGACCGCCAGACCATCAAGATCGAGGAAATTCTGCAGCCCTACGTGGACAGCGGAGAGGCAACCTCGATTTACAGCAAGATCGGTATGTGGGATCCGAATAGGACCTTCATCTCCATGCCGCTGGTTGACTGGAGCGAACGTGAACGCAGTCAGCAGGCAATAATGGCAGAGCTGCGCGATCCACTCGCTGCGATCCCCGGCGTTCGTGCAGGGGTCTGGAGCGGCAACAGCCTTAATCTTCGCCGCTGGGGCGGCGGCATGCGCGTCGCGCTGCTGGGCAATGACTATGATGAGATTTTTGCGGCCTCGAAGATCTTCGCCGCCGCAGTCGAGGACCGCCTGACCGACCTATCGCGGCCACGTATCTCTTTCGACCCTACTCAGCCCCAGCTGTCGGTCGAGATCGATCGGCGCCGCGCGGCGGACCTGGGAGTCGACCTGCCCTCTCTTGCCGCAACGCTCCGCGCCATGATCGACGGCGATGAACTGATCGACCTCAACATTGATGATGAAGCCGTGCCCATCCTGCTCGAGTCCGCCAGCGGCAAGATCAATGATCCGTCGGATCTCGTCAATCTGTATGTCAGCGCCAATAACGGCAAACTCATACCATTGTCCAGCGTGGTGACCCTGAAAGAAGAAGGTGTTGCAACCGAGCTCAACCGTCACAAACAACGTCGCAGTATCGAGGTCAGCATCGACATGGCTGAGTCGTACCCGCTGCAGAAGGCGGTCGATGAGCTCCGCGAACTGGCCACCGAAGTTCTACCGGAAAACGTATCGCTCGTCTTTCTCGGCGAAGCGGCAACGCTTGAAGAGACCTCACGCGAAGTCGCGTTTACCTATGTTGTCGCAATCCTCGTCATCTTCCTGGTGCTTGCAGCGCAGTTCGAAGGCTTCACGAGTGCACTGGTAGTGACACTGATCGTGCCTTTCGGCGTTGCCGCGGCAATCTTCGCCCTGCTGCTCACCGGCACGTCGCTGAATATCTACTCACAAATCGGCCTCGTCCTGTTGATCGGCCTGATGGCCAAGAACAGCGTGCTGGTTGTTGAATTCGCGGACCAGCTGCGCGACAGAGGTCTGGGCGTACGCGATGCTATCGAACAAGGCGCGGCCCGTCGTCTACGCCCGGTAATGATGACGCTGGTGTCTACCATACTGGGCGGGTTGCCGTTAATACTCGGCACCGGTGCCGGGGCTGAAGCCCGCCACTCGATCGGTTGGGTCGTCTTTGGCGGGCTTGGTATCTCGGCGTTGTTCACGCTGTATCTGACGCCGACGTTATATCTTCTTGTTGGGCGCTTCTCAAAAGCACGCATCGCAGAAACGAACCTACTCGCCGAGGAGCTCGAGCACGCACAGTTGCAAGACACCGGTTATCACGGCGCCTGAACTTAGCTCCTTCTTTTCGAAACCACTTTAAGAACATTCTGTAACTCTCAGAAACGCGGTCTCGCCTTTTGTGGTTTGAGTCCTGTTGGTCTATTCTGTTTTGGTCTATCAATAAAACAAAAAA
>CAYTTZ010000039.1:0-18458 GCA_964440945.1 uncultured Woeseiaceae bacterium | reverse complement strand
AGCCACTCCAGACAGGCTGCACCGAGGAACGCGAGACCCCGAGAATACCAACCTCGGGCGCATTGACGATGGGCGTAAAGGCGGTTCCGCCGATACCGCCGAGACTGGAAATCGTGAACGTCGCACCCTGCAGGTTATCGGCCTTCAGCTTGCCCTCGCGCGCCAGCGCCGACAACACGCCGAGTTCATGGGCAATTTCGTAAACGTCCTTTTCGTCGGCATCTCGAATAACAGGAACCATCAGTCCCTGGTCGGTTTCGGCCGCAAAGCCAAGATGGCAGTATTTCTTGTAGATCAGGCTCTCACCGTCTTCCGACAATGACGAGTTCACCTTTGGATACTCCTGCAGTGCAGCGACGCACGCTTTCATTACAAATGCGAGCGGCGTCAACGCGATACCGCGATCCCTGGCCGGCCCTTTGAGCTGCTGTCGCCTGGCCTCAAGATCAGTAATATCCGCCAGATCGTGCTGTGTGACGTGCGGCAGGTTTATCCAGCTGGCTTGTAACCGCGGACCCGAGATCTTCTGAATACGTGTCAGCGGCTGAACGTCGATTTCCCCGAACTTCGCGAAGTCGACCGTCGGTATCTTCGGCAATGCGCCGCCGGCGGGCGCCGAGGCCTTGCCGGTGAGGATCGCTTTGACGAAGGCTTTGACGTCACCGTGAACGATACGATTCTTGGCGCCGCTGCCTGTCACCTGCGCCAGGTTGACGCCCAGTTCCCGCGCCAGCTTTCTGACCGAGGGGCTGGCATGCGCCTTGGAAAAACCGGCTTCATCAACCCGCGGCAGACTGGCCGGCTTGGCCGCGGCCTGCGGCGGTGCCGGTGGCGGGCTTGGTGCTGCGGGCGCTTCCGTCCTGGCCGGCGGCGCAGCCTCCTCATCGGCATCATCGCCAGTCGGTACGGTAACCGCGTTGATTACGGCCACCGTCGCTCCGGCCGATACCTTCTCGCCCACGCTGATTACAACGGACTCGATGATTCCCGCGACGACGGCAGGAACGTCCATGGCCGCTTTGTCGGTTTCGAGGGTCACCAGGGGATCTTCAACCATGACCGTGTCACCCGGGTTTATGTGGACCTCGATGACTTCCACCTCGTCGAAGTCGCCGAGATCGGGCACAACCAGGGTCTGCTTGCCTCCTGCCTTTGGCTTCGCGCCAGCAGGGATTGCCATGACCGTCGTGTCACCGGTCGGCGGCGCGGCGATCGATGGCGCAATCACCACGGTGTCTGTAACTTGTGAACTGAGCTTACCAATGACATCGCCGGTCGAAACCGTGTCGCCCAGAGCGACGGTCAGGGACTCGATGACCCCGCTCTCCGGTGCCGGCACGTCGAAAGACGCCTTGTCCGTCTCCAGCGTAATAAGGCCGTCTTCCCGAGATATGGTGTCGCCCGGTGCGACGAGGACCTCGATGACCTCGACGTTTTCAAAATCCCCGAGATCAGGAACTACGATATCGATTGAATTCGCCATGCGCGCGCCCTCGACCGACCTACAGCGTCACCGGATCAGGACGATCCGGATCTATGCCATATTTTTCAATAGCTTGTGAGACAGTCTTAAAGTCAAGTACACCATCATCGGCTAGTGCTTTCAGCGCTGTGACGGCGATGAATCGGCGGTCAACCTCGAAGTGTTCGCGCAGTTCCTTGCGCGCGTCACTGCGCCCGTAGCCATCCGTACCCAGCGAGATGTAACGACCCGGCATCCAGCGTTGCACCTGGTCGGCAACGATCTTCATGTAGTCGGTTGCCGCGATATACGGCCCCGGCTTACCGGCCAGCTTCTCCTCAAGATAGCTTTTGCGCGGGGTCTCTGTCGGGTGCAGGATGTTCCAACGCTCCGTCTCAAGCGCGTCCCGGCGCAGCTCGTTGAAGCTCGTGACCGACCAGATATCCGTGGGAATACCGAAGTCCTCCTTCAGCAGGTCGGCGGCCGCGAGAACCTCCCGCAGGATCGTGCCTGAGCCCATTAGCTGGGCACGAATCTTGCCTTGCCCGCCCACCTGCAGCAGGTACATGCCGCGCAAAATTCCGTCCTCGACCCCTGCCGGCATCGGTGGCTGCACGTAGTTCTCGTTCATGCAGGTAATGTAATAGAAGACGTTCTCCTGCTCGCCGATCATGCGACGCAAACCGTCCTGGATGATGACGGCCAGCTCGTAGGCGTAGGTCGGATCGTAAGCCACACAATTCGGAACCGTGGATGCGTTGACCAGGCTGTGGCCATCCTGGTGCTGCAGGCCCTCGCCTGACAGCGTCGTGCGCCCGGCGGTACCGCCGATCAGAAAACCTCGAGACCGCAGGTCGCCACCGGCCCACACGAAATCACCGATACGCTGGAAGCCGAACATCGAGTAATAGATGTAAAACGGCACCATCGGCACGTCATGGTTGGAGTAGGAGGTCGCGGCGGCCAGCCAGGAACAGAATGCGCCAGCCTCGTTGATGCCCTCTTCCAGGATCTGGCCCTTCTTGTCCTCTCGGTAGTACATCAATGCGCCGGAATCCTGCGGCTCGTACAGCTGCCCTTTGGACGCATAAATACCAACCGTGCGAAACAGCCCTTCCATGCCGAAAGTGCGTGCTTCGTCCGGCACGATGGGAACGATGTGCTTGCCGATCTGTTTGTCACGCAGCAGCGCTGTAAGAATGCGCACGAAGGCCATCGTCGTTGAGGCCTCGCGCTCGCCCGTGCCGTCCAGCTGCGTACGAAACGCCTCGAGCGGTGGTACCGGCAGCAGCTTCTTTGACTTGGATCGTCGCTTGGGCAGCGAACCTCCGAGCGCATGACGGCGTTCCATCAGGTATTCGAGCTCCGCGCTGTCAGCGGCGGGCTTGTAGTAAGGAACGGCGTCGACTTCCTTGTCGGAGATCGGGATATTGAAACGATCACGGAACTTCTTGAGCTCCTCGATATCGAGTTTCTTCTGCTGATGGGCCGTATTCTGACCCTCGCCCGCCGAACCCATGCCAAAGCCTTTGACCGTCTTCGCCAGCACGATGGTCGGACCACCCTTGTGCTGCGTCGCCGCATCGTAGGCCGCATAGACTTTCAACGGATCATGCCCACCACGATTCAGGTGCCAGATTTCGTCGTCCGACATATTGGCAACCAATTCGGCCGTTTCAGGATGCTTGCCGAAGAACGTATCGCGGACGTACTTGCCGTCCATCGACTTGATCTTCTGGTACTCCCCGTCGACCGTTTCTTCCATGATCTGGCGGAGCTTTCCTGACTGGTCTTTGGCCAGTAGCGGATCCCACTTCGAGCCCCAGACCAGCTTGACAACGTTCCAGCCGGCACCGCCGAACGCGGCCTCAAGTTCCTGGATGATTTTGCCATTGCCCCGAACCGGGCCATCCAGTCGCTGCAGGTTGCAGTTGACCACGAATACGAGGTTGTCGAGTCCCTCACGAACCGGCATCGTGATCGCGCCCATGGATTCCGGCTCATCCATCTCGCCATCGCCGAGAAAACACCATACCTTGCGATCACTCGGCTCGATGAGGCCGCGGTTTTCCATGTAGCGCATGAAGCGCGCCTGGTAAATAGCCATCATCGGGCCCAGGCCCATCGAGACGGTCGGGAATTGCCAGAATTCCGGCATCAGCCAGGGGTGCGGGTACGACGACAAGCCACCGCCACCAACCTCCTGGCGGAACCTGTTTAACTGTCCCTCGTTGAGTCGGCCTTCCAGGTACGCGCGAGCATAGATACCGGGCGCCGAGTGTCCCTGCATGAACACCATGTCGCCGCCGTGCTTTTCGTCTGCCCCATGCCAGAAATGATTGAATCCGACCTCGTACAGGGTGGCTGACGACGCGTAGCTCGAAATGTGCCCACCGTATTCCGAGTTTTTGCGATTCGCCTGTACAACCATCGCCATCGCATTCCAGCGAATGTACGCCTCGATGCGTCGCTCCAGCGAGCGGTCGCCGGGGTACTCAGGCTGACGCGCCGTCGATATCGTATTTAAATACGCCGTATTGGGGCTGTAAGGCAGATAGGCTCCGGACCGACGTGCAAAATCGATCATCTGGTTCAACAGGAAATGTGCCCGCTCCGGACCGTGATGCGAGAGCACGGAGTCGATCGACTCCAGCCACTCGGTGGTCTCAATCGGGTCTATGTCATCGAAAGGATTGAAACTGCTCATAAATTATCCATCGGGCGATTGCCGGGATACGTCCCAACCTGTCGCGTGAATTACGTGAAGCGTCCTGCTAGGATCACCGCTTCATTGCACCGGACCGTGCAGGTCGCTACTGCGGCCGATATATTCAGGGTTTGTGCCTTGAGCGTCAAGCTCACGGCGGAGAATCGAATCGCATGACAAGTATTGCACCGGACATCGCGGATATTCGTATCCATCAAAAGCAGGGTCGTGTCGACACAAAGTCGCTTGATCTTGTCGATCAGTTACTTCTGATACTACCCGCGAAACCGAAAGCCGCAGATTTCTCGAGCATCCCGCAAGGTGCCAGACTGCAGGCCGTACTGCGAAAACACGCGCCTGGCTCGACGCCAGCCTTCACCACGCGTCTTGCCAACTCGAGGCAGACGCTGGTCGTCGCCGGCACGGTCGGTGCTGACACCAGTGCCTTCGAGCAGCTGACGCTGGGGCGAAAACTAGTTGCTGCAGCAACCAACGAGAAGGCAGGCAGTCTCGGCATCTGTGCGCTCGGATTCAAAGCCGACGATCAGGCACGCATCGTCAGCAACGTGCTGGCCGCCGCGCTTGCGGCCGCCGCGACATTACCTGCTTTCAAGTCCGAGAAGGTACCCGCCAAGATCAAGACCATTCGGCTGTTGGGCCTCGATGCAGCGCTGGACACTGGCCGAACGGCAGCCGAAGCAAAGGGTAACAACCTCGCACGCTGGCTGACCACGCTGCCGCCGAACATGCTTGATGCGAAGCAATACGCGGATCTGGTCAGGAAACTTGCCAGGAAGTACGGCTGGCAATTCAAGCGCTTCGCAACCAAGGACCTCGAACTGCTCGGCGCTGGCGCGTTCCTGGCGGTAGCACAAGGCAACGAAGATGACAGCGCCGGTATCGTGCGCCTCCGCTACCGACCGGGGTCGAAGAAGGCCGGCGCCGACCTGAGCCTCGTTGGCAAGGGCATCATTTTTGACACCGGCGGTACCAACCTCAAACCGTTCCCATCCATGCTGGACATGCATGGTGACATGCAGGGCAGCGCCGTCGCGCTGGGTACCCTGCTTGCTATAGCGGAGCTCAAGCTACCGATCGCCGTCGACTGCTGGCTGGCCCTCACTGAGAACCGCACGGGACCGAGGGCCTACAAGTCGCAGGACGTCGTCACGGCTGCCAATGGCAAGACGATTCAGACCGTTCATACGGATGCCGAAGGCCGCATGGCGCTGGCGGACACGCTCGTGCTCGCCAGCCGCGAGCATCCGGGTATGATTTTCGACTACGCCACACTGACAGGCACTTGCGTCAGCGCAGTTACAACACGTTATTCCGGTGTGTTCACAAACCGCGTCGAGCTGCACCCGCGCCTCAAACGCACCGGTCAGCGTTGCGGCGAACGGGTCTGGCCGTTTCCTATCGGCAAGGAATTTCTGGAAGAGCTCAAAAGCTCCACGGCTGACTTGAAACAATGTTCACCCAAAGGCGCTGGTGATCATATCCTGGCGGCCAGTTTTCTTGCGGAGTTTGTCGAGAACGATATCCCGTGGGTGCATATGGACCTTAGTGCCGGCGACAATGAGGGCGGCCTCGGCCATATTGCCTCGAAATTCACTGGCTTCGGCGTGCGCTACACGATGAGCGCCATCCTCGACGAGAAGCTGCTCGAGGCGAAACTGTAAGTGACTGAAGCCCTCAGAATGGCAGACCGCTTCCGCGGATTTCTGCCGGTTGTAGTCGACGTTGAAACCGGCGGTTTCAATTCCAGGACCGACGCATTACTCGAGATCGCCGCGGTGCTACTGGATTACGATTCAGAGGGCTTGCTGAGCCGTGGCGAAACGATTCGTTACCACGTAAAACCGTTCGAGGGGGCAAACATGGAGCCTGCGTCGCTGGCCGTGAACGGCATCGATCCGTATCATCCGCTGCGACCCGCGATTGATGAGCATGACGCCTTGCAGCGAACGTTTCGCGAGGTGCGGCGCGCGGTGCGCGAGAACCGATGCAGTCGCGCGGTACTAGTCGGCCACAACGCGCATTTCGACCTCGGCTTTCTCAACCAGGCGGTGGAGCGCGCCGCAATCAAGCGCAACCCGTTCCATCCTTTCAGCTGTTTCGACACAGCAACAGTCTGCGGCATCGCGTTTGGACAGACGGTGCTGGCACGTGCAGCGATAGCCGCGGGGATGGACTGGGACGAAACGCAGGCACATTCCGCCTCGTACGACGCCGAGATGACCGCCGACCTGTTTTGTGAAGCGGTCAATCGCTTTCGCGACATTTTCGAAGCGTCGCTCAGGAACGCACCGCCACAGCCATAAGAACCGGTTTGGTTCTAGGCGGTACCTTCGCCAAGCAGCTTCTGCAATTCGCCTGACTGGTACATCTCGATAACGATGTCACAGCCGCCGATCAGCTCGCCTTTGACGTAGAGCTGCGGAAACGTCGGCCAGTTCGAGTATTCCTTCAGCCCCTCGCGCACTTCCGGATCCTCGAAAATGTTCACGAACGAATACGGTTTGCCAACGGCATTCAGTGCCGCGACCGTTTGTCCTGAGAAACCGCACTGCGGAAAATCCGGCGTACCCTTCATATAGAGAAGAATGTTGTTGGATGAGAGTTGCTCTTCGATTCTTGCCTTTACGTCCACGTCCTGTACCTGCTTTTAATGTGCAACAGTCACCAATAATCGGGCCACTGTCACGGATTTCAATGATAAGCGCGAATCAGTTCGCGCTCCTGTCCTCAACTATGATCTGGTTATTGACCGCCTCAACGCCTTTGGTTCCCTTCGCAATTACTTCGGCCTGATCCCTGGCGATGTAGCTACCGACTGTTCCCGACAAGGTCACGGTGCCCTCCCAGGTTCTGACACCGATGTTAAATACACTGACGACCGAATCGGCAACGTACTTACCCTTGATTTTCGTCGTGATCGCCGAGTCGGATGCAACCGCAGAAGCCGGGCGCTCGTCTTTGCCCACCTGATAGCCACCGACTGCCGCGCCCCCGACCATCAGGGCCGTGCAGCCACTCAGCACCAATACTGTGATCAGCAAACTTATAAGTCGCACATCATCTCCTCAAATTCTGGGCGGCAATTGTAGCGTCAAACAGACTCGCCGCGTCGCGCCAATTGATCCACGACAGCCCACTGCTCGCCAGGGCTCATGATCGCCCAACGCGATATTTGCTGAAGCGTCCGGCCGCAGCCAATACAGTTCTTGTCATCGTCCAGCGTACAGATAAGAACACAAGGCGAAAGTGGCCGCTCACTACGATCCGTGGCTGAAGTGCTGCTATTGCTCATGATATATCATTAAAATCCGTAAGTTACATGGTTTTCATCGAATTTGACGGATTCGACGAGCGGCACGCGACTGTGCAAATAGTTCTCTTTTGGGAACCGCAGTCTCTATAATACCGGCACTCCATAATACCGGCACTTCGAGTCAGCGATATCCCGCAGAAGAACCCAAATAAAACACACGCATAGAATCCCGGAGAAACAAACAATGAATCCTTTAAAGAGTATTGGCGGCACAATCATCGCCGGTATCGTACTGGCCGCACTGATCGTCTTTTTCCTGCCTGGCGATCATATCGTAGCCGGGGTACCCGCGAAGTCTCTCGTAATCTTGCTGCATGTGCTATCGGGTGTTACCTGGATCGGCCTGCTGTACTACTTTAATTTTGTGCAGGTTCCCGCTCTGGGCGAAGCGGTCGCGGACGAAGGTGGTCCGGGTGGCGCCGGCATCACGAAGTATGTCGCCCCGCGAGCCCTGTGGTGGTTCCGCTGGGGTGCTGCCCTGACCTGGCTGACGGGTGCGACGTTTCTCTACCTCAACGGTATGCTGCATCACGCGTTCACGCTGGGCCTGATGGGCGAAGCGCCAAACCCTTATGCGGCGACCATCGGTGTCGGTGCATGGCTGGGAACCATCATGCTCTTCAACGTCTGGGTGCTCATCTGGCCGAACCAGAAGAAGGTTCTCGGCATGGTCGAGGCAAGCGCCGATCAGGTAGCCAAAGCGAAGAACATCGCATTCCTGGCGTCGCGATCGAACACGCTCATGTCGATTCCAATGCTGATGAGCATGATCGGTCCTGGCCACGGCTGGATCATGTAACGGAATCCTGCAGGAATCGCCCGGAGCCCGGCTTTGCTCGCCGGGTTTCTTTTGAGTAAGAACTGGTGAAATTATCAGACAGCCTCAGGCAATCCATCGGCCCCGCAGTATCGACAGCTCTGCGGGAAGACGTCGGTGACGGTGACCTGACAGCGTCGCTGATCGACGCCGACGCCATCGTCGGTGCCACGATTATCGCGCGCGAGTCGTTGATCCTCGCGGGCGAACCCTGGGTGGATGAGGTCTTCTCGCAGCTTGACGAAAACATCATCATCGACTGGTACATCGGCGACGGACAATCCGCCGAAGCCGACGACGTCATTTGTAAACTGGTTGGACCAGCGCGCGCGCTGCTTACCGGTGAACGTACAGCACTCAATTTCCTGCAGACATTGTCTGCTGTCGCAACAACCACGGCGCGTTACGTAGAAGCGGTCGCGGGCACCGGCACCAGGGTTCTGGATACGCGCAAGACGCTGCCCGGACTCCGACTGGCGCAGAAATATGCGGTTACGTGCGGCGGCGGCGTCAATCATCGTGTCGGTCTCTTCGACGCGATACTCATTAAAGAGAACCACATCAAAGGTGCCGGCAGCATCACCGCAGCGCTGCAGCGTGCCCAGGATCTCGACGCTGGTGTAATGATCGAGGTCGAGGTCGAAAGCCAGGACGAGCTACTCGAAGCATTGCAGTCCGGCGCGACGCGAATACTGCTCGATAATCTTACACTTGACGAGCTTCGACTGGCAGTCGAGACAAATCGCAGCTTTGGCTACGTTGCCGCCGAACTCGAGGCATCCGGCAATGTCACGCTCGAATCAATACGGAGTATTGCCGAAACCGGCGTTGACTACATTTCCGTGGGAGCACTGACAAAGAACGTCGATGCGATCGACTTCTCTATGCTATTTCGGATAGATCAGGCTACCGCTCGCGTAACGCGTTTAGGCTCGGAGACGCCATAGCCCTGCGCGTAATCGACTCCCATGCCGCGCAGCATCGTAATAATCTCCTCGTTCTCCGCGAACTCGGCGATCGTGCGTTTGCCAGTTAGATGGCCGATCTCGTTAATTGAGCGAACCATTTCGCGATCGATCGGATCGTGCAGTATTTCTTTGACAAAGCTGCCGTCGATCTTGAGGAAATCGACCGGGAAGTGCTTCAGATAGCCGAACGACGACAGGCCGGTGCCGAAGTCATCCAACGCGAACATGCAGCCAAGTTCCTTGAGCGCGTTGATGAAACGATTGGCCTGGGAGTAACTCGCAATAGCCGCCGTTTCCGTGATCTCGAAACAGATCTTTGTCGCGTCGATGCCGCTCATCTGGAACTGATCCACGACAAACGGCAAGAACTTCTCGTCCCCGAGGCTCTGGCCAGAGAGGTTGATCGAACACAGCGACAGTCGCTCGCGCTCGTCCGCTTCGGACACCAGCCACCGAAACGCGCTGCGAATAACCCAGCGGTCAATGCTCGGCGTGATGCCATAGCGCTCCGCCGCCTCGATAAACAGCCCGGGCGAAATAATTCCACCGTTCTCATCGCGCATGCGCAGCAGGATTTCGTAGTGAGCGCCCTCTTCCTCGACCTGCAATGGCTGAATCGTCTGACGAAATAGTTCGAAGCGATCCTCTTCGAGCGCGTTGTTAATGCGCGCGGCCCACTGCATCTCACGTCGCCTCCGCATGAGGTCGATGTCGTTTTCCTGGAAGCTGTGAATTCGATTGCGGCCAGCCTCTTTTGCGGCTGAACAGGCGCTGTCCGCGGCTGTCAGCAAGGCGGCTACGTCCTCGTTGTCAGCAGTGATAGGTACGACACCGACACTGACGCCGAGACGGAAATTGCGTTCCTCCCAGGTGAACTTGTATTCACCGATAGCCATGCGCAGGGTTTCAGCCGTGTTCATGGCCTCCTCGAGACTGCAGCTTTCCAGCAAGACGCCAAATTCGTCACCGCCGAGTCGGGCCAGCGTATCGCGCCAGCGTATCTTTGACTTCAACAATGCACCGAGCTGCCCAAGCAGGGCGTCACCGGCACTGTGGCCACATGAGTCGTTGACGATCTTGAACTGGTCGAGGTCCAGATACAGCAGCGCGTAGGAAGTTTCGCGAGCTTTGGCACTCTTCAAAGCGCGCTCAACGCGATTCTCGAACTCTCGCCGGTTCACGAGGCCAGTGAGTATGTCGTGACTCGCGTGGTAGCTCAGGCGGCGGTGGAGGTCGCGCGATTCACTGACGTCATGGAAGACCAGTACGCCGCCGGTCACGTCACCTTTGCCATCGCGAATCGGCGATGCCGTGCTTTCAATGTAAAGCTCGTTGCCGTCCCGCCGAATCAAAAGTGTCGGACGCACCGACTTGATCGCACGATCACGCCGAATCGACACGGCGAGCGGGTTTTCGAGAGGCTCACAGGTCTCTTCATGAAAGCCCCGGAAAATCTCATCGATCGGCCGACCGCTGGCATCGTCCACTTTCCAGCCGGTCAGTTCCTCGGCCACGGGATTGATGTACTCGACATTGCTGTTGGCGTCCGTCGTGATCACACCGTCACCGATGGACTGCAAGGTAATCTGTGCGCTCTCTTTCTCGCGAAACAACGCGTCTTCGTAGAGCTTGCGTTCCGTGATGTCGACCTCGACGCCCAGCAGGCGCAACAGCCGGCCGTTGGTGTCAACGATCGCCTTGGCACGACTCTTCATCCAGCGCCACTCGCCGTTCTGGTGCTGCATGCGGTGCACCGACTCGAAGAATGGTGCCTTGCCCTCGAGGTGCTCGCGCATCCGGATTTGTACACGGGCCATATCGTCAGGGTGTACCAGGCGATACCAGTCCAGCTTGACGTCCTGATCGTCCGGATCATAGCCAAGCATCGACTTCCAGCGCCGCGACAGGTTAATGAGTTTCGATTCGCCGTCGAAATCCCAGATGCCATCGTTGGCCGTCATCGCGACAAGTTTGTTACGTTCCTGCAGTTCGTCCAGGAGTCCCTTGTCGGTGACCCGTTCGAGCCCACCGGCCAGGGAAGAACCGAACAACTTCATGAGCAGATGCAAGTTGGCATCCCAGCCATCGACCGGCAGTTCGTTAACGATGCCGAGAAATCCCGCAATCTCGCCATGCACTGAAAAACCGATTACAAGGGCCGCGCCAATATGTAGCTCGTTGAGTCGCTCCAGTTCGTTCTTCGCGACGCCCGGGCCGTTCATCGTATCAGCAACTTCGACGACCCTGAGATGCCCGAGCCGCTGGCACAGCCAGGGCCAGTCGTCGAGTTTTTCACCGGCAAGCACGCCCGGGCTGCACTGGGCGAAGCCGCTGCATGAGGCCAATACCGTTTCAATTTTTGCACCGTCGTCGCCAATCAGGGCAACGAACGCCGCGTCGGTACCGGTGGCATCCGGAAGCTCGTCCACCAATGACTGCAACTGATCGAGGTATTTCTCAGGACTGAGGTTTTGCAGACCAACGGCGATCTTGGTCTGCAGGGCATCGACAGCGCCGCGAGTTCGTTCGCCGACGCGCGGTTTACGGTGCCGGGCTCCCGGTGTGGTCGTGATATCGGAAGGATTCGTCATTACGGAGAAACATTCTGACACGATGGGAAAGGAATACAAGCTAAGTCGCTGTATTTTTGCGCTTTATTGCCCAATACACCGGATTTACATAACGTCGTTGAGCTGCACTGGGTCAACCAATCCCTCGCTGTCCCGTTATTGCCATGAACACCGAAACACGGGCTACAAGGAGACCCTCATGAATGACATGGTTCAGGACCTGCCACCTATTGCAGGCACAAGGAAGTTGGCCAGCTGGATGACTATGCTACTGGCCACCGTGGTACTGGCTGCCTGCGGCGGCGGTACCAGCGGAAACCAGGACGGCAGCGTAGCGGCTGCCTGCGACCCGAACGACGCAAGCACCGTCGCCGAATGCGGCACCGTCATGGTTGCATTGACCGATGCGAACGGCGACTTTCTAAATTACACCGTTGACGTACTGTCACTGACACTGGAGACGGCCAACGGGCGCGTTGTCGAGACGCTGCCGCGCAGCACGCGCATCAATTTCAGCGAATACGTTGACCTTACCGAGCTGGTGACAGTCGCGACCATCCCACCTGGCACCTACGTAGCCGGCACAATCAAGCTGGACTACAGCGACGCCGAAATAGTCGTGGAGGCAGAGGGTGCGTCGAAAGTGGCCGTGGTCAAGAATGACAGTGGCGAGACGATCACTCAGACCGAGCTGAAAATAGAGCTGTCGAACCGGGACCGACTTGTCGTTACGCGCGGACGCCCGGCCTTTCTGCAGCTCGACTTCGATCTGGCCGCCTCGCACAGCGTTGATATTGAAGCAACGCCGGCGGAGGCTGTGTCTGAGCAGTTCATTCTTGCCGAAGTTGCCCCCGTCGACGAAAAAGACATTCGTGTCAGGGGTCCCCTGGTTTCGGTCAATGTCGATGAGATGAGCTACACAGTCGCAATTCGACCTTTCCACGACCGCGATGGCGACTTTGGTCGCGTCAAAGTCCACGTCACCAGCGACACGGAGTTCGAAGTCAACGAGCTTACCTTTGGTGGTGTCGAGGGACTACGGGCCCTGAATGACGCCGGACAAGGTACGCCGACCGTGGCCAAGGGCACGCTGAACGTTGCAGAACGCAAGTTCACGGCTGACCTCGTACTGGCGGGATCCAGCGTACCGGGTATCAACAGGGATGCTGTTATCGGCAACGTGATTACGCGAAGCGGGAATTTTCTGACGATTCGCGGCGCAACTATCGTGCCCTCTGACCGTCGCGTGCACTTCCACGATGACGTTGTCGTCGAAGTCGGGCCCGACACGAAAGTATTCAAGGACGGTGATCGCCGGACAGGCCTGAGTATTGACGCGATTTCAATCGGCCAGCGAGTCACAATCCGCGGCAATCAGCCGACGCCGAGCACTGATGCCCTGGCGCCGCAGATATTGTTCGATGCAACGCAGGGTGCCGTTCGTCTGCACGTCACACACCTGTCTGGCATCGTCAACACGGTAGTGCCTGGTGAGACCGAGATTACGCTGCACGGCATCGACCGCCGACGCGTCGAGATCTTTGATTTCACCGGCACGGGCCCATCGGAACTGGAAGACGCGAATCCGGACGCGTACACGATTGCGACGGGCAACCTGGTCCTGGCCAACTTCGCGGCCGGCAAACCGATCGTCGCGCGTGGATTCCCGACGGCCTTCGGCACGGCACCGCCTGACTTCACGGGGCGTACCGTCATCGACTACACCGATGTTCGCAGCGCGCTGGGCGTCGGCTGGGGCGTTGATGGCACTGCGCTGCCATTTAGCAGTATCGATGGAGAACGCCTGCTCCTCAACAATCGCAACGAGGATATCGATCAGCGCCATTACATCAAGCAAGGTCCTGTATTGATCGACCTGACAGCGCTGGATTCGGATACAACGATCTTGCCAAGAGAATCAGGGCGGCTGGCGTTTTACATCAAGTCGGCGGACAGCCTCAGGATGTATTCGGACTTTGCCGACTTCGCCAATGATCTGGGTACCAGCCTGACAGGCGGCGACCGCGCGCGCTCAATGCACGCTCGCGGCAGTTACGATGCGGCCGAGAATACGTTTACTGCCTACAAGGTAGGCGTCCACTTGCTAGAGCCACAATAAACTGGAGCCGCAATAAACGATAAGACGGCAACTCCCCCGCCAAGTCTTATCGCCTGGCTCCGACCCGCCGCCGAAAGGTGGCGGGTTTTTTAATTGCATCAGAATCGATAATTGAATCCCACTGTCGCAAGCGCCCCGCTCTCGTCCCTGGAACCGTCGAAATAACGGCCCGCAAGGCGAAACGCAAAGGCGTCGCCAACGTCAACATCCAGCCCGAGCCCGATCTCGAAAGCATCTTCGCCAAACAGACTGTTAATCCCGCCCGGCTCAAGGTCCGCGGTATAGACAACCCCGCCGGCCAGAGCAAACGGTTCGACGCCGTCCGAAACCGGCATGATGAACCGCATCACGAAGTCGACTCCTCGGACTTCGATTGTCGTATTCACAGAATTGAACTCGTCCTCAGGACCGCCGAGACTGAAAGTGTTCAGTCCCAGGGCGAAATGGTTATTGAAGCGATACTCGGCACCCAACATGTAACCGATATCGTTAGCGTTGAAAGACTCAAGCCCATCACGATCCCTGACCTGGCTAAGGCCTACGCCGACGCCCGCCGCAAATCCTGTCTTGACCTGAGCCTCGGCGCCGCCTGCTGCCAATATCAGATACAGCGCAGTAACCGCGTAGCAGGCTTGATTGATCTTCACTCAGGACTCCAGTTGAGAGGGCTTATGTCGCCGTCCGTGCGCCAGCCGTCCCTCTCGGCTATGACACGCAATCTCTTCGCGCGGTCACCCGGTTGCGGATGTGTCGACAGGTAGGCAATAAACCCTGACAAATTTCGATCCTTTGCGTCCCAGCGTTCGAACAGGCGTGACGCCTGGTTGACGTGGCCATATTCGGCTTGCACCACGGCAAGGCCGAATTCATCCGCCTTCGTCTCCTGGTCACGACTAAAACCCCGTAAGGTCAGGTCAGTGGCCTTGATGCCCAGGCCTGCTACATCGTTGCCTGTTATCGCGGCAAAGAAAAGCGAGAACACGATGCCACGCCCCAACGCACGAAGATGATCGCGATTTCGAAAATGGCCCAGCTCATGCCCGAGCACGAAGGCAAGTTCATTTTCCGACTCGACCTCGTCAAGCAATCCCTGCGTAACGACGATAAGTCCGCCCGGCAACGCCATCGCGTTGGCCGTGTCCGAGTCGTCAATTTCGACGCGAAAATCATACGGCACGTCTGCCCAGTGGCTCGCCAGTTGATCGACGAGCGTCTGTGTGCGCTGCCGTTGCTCATTCGTGGAATCGACCGTCACCACGTCTTCGGGTATCCAGTCGTCAAAGAGCTTTACCTCGGTCTCGGCCGGCACGAAGTAGAGAACGACCTCGATCAGAAATACGAGTAGCAGTGCGATTCCCACAAAAATTGCAGTCAGTCCAACAACAAGCGTGCCCGCCTCCGCCAGCGGATGCACATCGCTGACGTTGATTCCTTCTCGCGGTCTTTTCGCGATGAACCTCACTACGATCTCAGCCAATCCTGCTCTGGAGTTTTACCGCGGTGCCAAACGCAAGCATCTCGACACCGGCCGTACCCTTGCCGTCTCGCCTAGCATTCGCGAGTCGCGATGTTTCGAGGCGAACGTTGAAGATCGCGTCGAAGCCCTGCTCCCGAGCCGACTCCGCCATTCGCAACAACGCTTCGCGGCGGGCACGCTCCAGCAGCGGTTCGTAGGTCTTGATTC
This sequence comes from uncultured Woeseiaceae bacterium, assembly GCA_964440945.1. Classification (GTDB taxonomy): domain Bacteria; phylum Pseudomonadota; class Gammaproteobacteria; order Steroidobacterales; family Woeseiaceae; genus UBA1847. The sequence continues at coordinate 2,797 of CAYTTZ010000039.1, read as the reverse complement.
TCCCGCCAATAAGGCCGCGTAGTCCGGCGATCACACGCTTGAAGTAATCCAGCGAGATGACGATGCTGCCGGTTACCAGGTCGGAGCTCGAGGCGTTCCAGTCATCGGGCAGCGTATCAAAAGACACTACCGGGAAACCGTGCATCGCTTCTTCGCGCTCCCTGATATTCGCAAAGTGTTTCTTTTCGATAGTACTGCCGATGAAGTACGCGATCATCAATATGATCAATGGCAGCGCGTAGTTGAAGAACAGGCTCAAATTCTGAAATACGTCTTCCATGTCAGGAAACTCGCACGGCGGTACCGTAAGCGAACAGCTCAGCCGCGCCTTGCGAAATGGAACTTGTCGCGAAACGCACGTTGACGACTGCGTTTGCGCCCATCGATGCCGCTTGCTCAATCATCCGCTCTGTCGCTTCCTTACGAGAGTCCTGCAACAATTCGGTATAGCCCTTGAGTTCGCCACCGACGATGTTCTTGAGGCCGGCCATGATATCGCGGCCGACATGCTTGGCGCGCACGGTGTTGCCGGTCACCACGCCATAAAACTCGACAATAGTGCGACCGGGAATAGTCTCGGTATTGCTAATGATGATCGACTGGCTGCTAACACTGTTCATTTGGGCTCCTGGCAGATGCGTTGCTGGATGTTGATTCAGGCAATGCTACCACTTCCGGACATCCCACAGAATTTGCTTTAGGATACGCAGCCACCGCAACTCTCTATCGAGCAGCGCCATTCTGGACCTGACTGAAGTCGGCACGACACTGATTTTTGTCGCGTTAACAGCGATAACAATTGGCGCGCTCATCAAGGGCATGACGGGCATCGGGCTGCCACTTGTCGCCGTCCCGGCAATTGCCACATTCACGTCGGTCGAAGAGGCGGTCGTCCTGATGATTATCCCAACCCTTGGGTCCAACTTGTGGTTGGTCGCCGCGCATCGGCGCTTCGCAGGATTAGTACGTGCACATCTGCCGTTTCTAATCGCCGGTTTTCTGGGCGGCATCTTCGGCACATTTGCGCTGGCCGCCATCGACGACCGGTGGCTGAAACTCGCACTCGCCGCCTGGCTCGCGATGTACCTGCTGCAATTCGCTTTCGGCAACTTTCTGCAGTCTGTGTTCCAGGCAAAGGGGACGGCGGCAGCGGCGGTTGGTTTTACCGGCGGCGCAATTCAGGGCGCCACCGGTGTCTCAGCTCACATCGTTGCGCCGTATTTTCACGGCCGAAACTTGGCGGCAGAAGCCTATGCTTTCCTGGTCGCCTGCGCGTTTCTGACCTTCTCCGCCGCCCAGCTAATGACCGCGACAGGCACGCAGCTTTTTTCACCGGAAAGACTGATCCTGGGCACAGTCGCGCTCGTGCCTGCTCTCCTATTCACGCGTGTCGGCATCAGGTTTGCTGGCAGTATCTCCCAGGGAGCGTTTCAGAAACTGCTGATTGCGCTCTTCGTGCTCATGGAGATCAAACTCCTTGCTGATGTCTTCTGAACAGCCGTTGAGTTTCACGTAAAACTGAGAATCAGATCGCGCATCCGCCGCCTCGTCTTCTGATCCGGCAGCCTTCCCATACCGCCACCAAGATTATCGAGAAGATGTCCTGGGTTGGCCGTTTCGGTCAGCACGCAGGTAACGGCCGGGTGCGACAGAATGTACTTGATCGAAAACTGCGCCCAGCTGGTACAGTCAAATTCCACGGCCCAGGCCGGTAGCTGCCGGCCTTTGACGATCGAAAAATAGCGCCCGTTGATGAATGGCCGATTGATGGAAACCGCAACACCCTTATCCTTTGCCATCGGCAGGATGCGCTCTTCGGCCTCGGTTTCCAGCGGCGACAGATTAACCTGCAAGAAATCCATGGTTCCCGATTGCATGACTTTCATCATAGCGTCGTAGTAGCGAACATTGTGCCGAGCCAGGCCAATATATCGGGTGATGCCCTCATCCTTCCAGCGCCGAAACTCATCCCAGTGCGGCACACCGTCTTCCGGGTACGTATGGATCAGGTCCAGCGGCCTACCGCCTCTGATGGCACGCAAACGCTGTGCGCCAGCTTCCGACTGACCTGAAAACTCACCGCTAAAATAGCTGCCAAGGAAGGCGCTGTCTCTGAACCCCAGAGTACTTGCCAGGCTTGCGACCAGGTTGGCTCCATCACCAACGCAATCGACGTAGCTTCCGCCACGCTGAAAGAATGTCTCAAGCAGTCGCTTGGCAACCTCCGAGTCGCCATTGCGAAATGCCTGGGAATTTCCGAGCCCCACAACGGCAAGACGTTCATCAGTCCCCGGAATCCGTCGTGATGACAGCTTGTGAGGCGCGGCAAACGTGGCTCCCGGCAATATTGCTGCCAGCGACGCAGCACCAGTCTGCCGAAGAAATTCCCTGCGATCTGTCATGGTCCAACCCCCTGAGAATGCCCGGCTTCCAAGGTGGTATAGTAATACAGACTGCCTGGGAGTTCGGCGCCCCGAATACGGCAGCCGCTGGTTGCCGACCAGATGTCATTTTGCCAAAGTTTGGACTGAGTCTAGCCTTTTGCACCCGTTTTGTCCGGGATTTGTGACCGATGTCTCTGAAATATCGACGAAAATCCATTGACTTAGCGCCGTCCAATGATATACTGCGGGCAGCTAGATTGATCGGCTGTTATTTGTGTATTCCATTTCGATGTTGCTTTAGTAGTACCTCGTCCTGTTTTTCATAAGTACAAGCATCAACTCGCGACCCGGCCTTTCGAGGCCAAACTTACTTTTGTTTAAATAGGAATAGAAAATGGCTACTACCACCGGAA
>CAYTTZ010000038.1:0-18997 GCA_964440945.1 uncultured Woeseiaceae bacterium | reverse complement strand
CACAGTTTGGATGGCCGTAGTTACGATTGCGGCGCTGATTTCAGCGCCGCTTTCGTTTGCGGCCGATGAAGAGGTTGGGATTTTCGAGGCATTACTCGAATCCTCGCAGTCGTTTTCCGAGACTACGCAGGCACTCGAAGCTGCGCTAGTCGATTCCGCGTTTCAATTACATGGGTCGCACGACGTTCGTGTGCCCGACGGCGCTCACCAGGCAAAAGTTTATGTGCTGACGTCTCCTGCCTACGGCGAAGCGGCCGTAGCAGAGTCGGCGCGGACGATCTCCGCGCAAATATTGCGTGTTGCGGTGTATACGCAGGGCGACGAGCAGAAGACTTACGTCAATATGGCGAACCCCGTCGCGCATGCGATGGTGTTTTACGCGAATTCATCGAACTATGACGGACTCATTGCGGCAGCGCGGGATGTTTCGGCCGAGATTCGCCAGCTTGTCGCGACGTTGCCAGGGGAAGCGTTGAGTCGGCAGCAGAAACCGATGCGATCGGAAAAGCACTATCGCAAGTTCAAAGGCGACGGTCCGGCACGCATGATGGCGAAATTCCGGACTTTTGAAAAAAGCCAACTGTCGATCAAGATGGCCCCGGCAGGTGGTTTCGACGAAACCGTTGCAGCGGTTGTGGCCGCGTTGAAAGCGGGGACAGTTAGCGACGCGTCAGAGTCGATGGGCTGGGAAATCGTCAGTGAGATACGGTTGCGGGACGACGCCGTCTACATCGGCGTCACAAATCCCTACATCGAAGACAAGATGATTCGTATCAATTCACGGTTCCGCGGCGATTCGAAGAGTGACCTGTCGCCGTACCCGGGGGTTGACCACGTAGCGGCGTTGCCGAGCGAAATCCTGGTCATTAAAGACCGCGGCAAGACACGCGTCGTTCACTACGGTCAGATGTGGCGCATGCAGCTGTATTTCTGGGACTCCGGATATCGTGCATTCACCGCGAACGTCGGGGTACCGAGCACTATTGCCAATTCTATCGAGGCGACGTTCGAGGGTAAGTAGCGCGGCGACGCCGCTACTTCAGGAGATCGTGATCGGCCGGCAGCTTGTGGGAATCCCACATGCTCATTTCAGGAGTTCGTGATCGGCGGGCAATTTGTGCGTAACCCACATGGCCAGCCTGTGCCGCATTTTGGGCAAATTGAGCTGATCGGGAGGCAAGGGCGCGATTTCCTTGTCGTGCACCAACAGGCGATAGACATACTCGGTCTTGAGATCGTGTGAGTCCGTGGCTTCGAATTCGGCGATGCCGCGTTTCACGGCATCGTCAATGCCCATTCGCAGCGCCTCTGCGAGCAGCGCCTTCTCGTTTTTCAGCTTTTTGGCCATTCAGAATCCCGTGTCTGGTAGCAATTGAGGCATAATCTCACGATGCATAAAACTGTACTCGATCCAGCCTTTCTGCGACAGCAGATTGTGGGCGTGGACTCCACATTCGAGACGCCGTTTGGCGAGCGCCTCATGGTCTATTGTGACTATACGGCCTCGGGACGCTGCCTGCGCTTCGTCGAATCCTACTTGCAGAGCCTGCAGCGCGTCTATGCGAATACGCATACCGAAGACGACATAACCGGCCGCAGCATGAGCCAGCTCCTTCACGAGGCCGAAGAAGCCATCAAGAATTCGGTCAACGCCGGGCCGGACGGCCGCATCGTTGCCTGCGGCACCGGCGCAACCGGTGCGATCGACAAGCTGCAGCAGATTGTTGGTGTCGCGCTGGCGCCGGCGACGCGGAAGAACCTCGACGACTCACTGGATGCCCTGGATACCAGTATCGACAGCCAGGTGTTTCGGGAACGACTGCAGGAAGTTCAGCCGGTCGTGTTCATCGGTCCGTACGAACATCATTCAAATGAGATTTCATGGCGCCAGTGCCTCGCGACAACCGTCGAGGTTCGGATGGACGCGACAGGCAATATTGATCTGGCTCATCTCGAGGAACTGCTGAAGGACCCGCGTTACCGGGACCGGCAGCGGATAGGGTCGTTCTCGGCGGCCTCCAACGTCACCGGTATACGGTCCGATGTGCACAAGATTGCGAGCCTGCTGCACAAGTACGGTGCCATGGCCTGTTTCGATTTTGCGGCCTGTGCGCCCTACGTCGACATCGATATGAATCCGCAGCCGGCCAGCGAGGGCGAGGATCCGAGCATCGACGCGATCTTCATATCGCCCCACAAATTTCTGGGCGGCCCGGGCTCAAGCGGCGTCCTGGTGTTCAACCAACGTATTTACAATCGCGAGTTACCGCCAAGCATGAGCGCCGGTGGCACCGTCGACTACGTTGGCCTGCAGAGCCAGGACTTTATTCCCCGCATTGAAGAGCGTGAAAAGGCCGGGACGCCGGGCGTCCTGCAGACGCTGAAAGCGGGCCTGGTCTTCCAGATCAAGGATCGCGTTGGCGTCGACGTTATCAACGCCCTCGAACATGAGCTCACTGACAGAGCGATGAAGAGCTGGGCCGGCAACGAAAACATCGAGGTGCTTGGCAACCCGGACCCGAGCAGCCGCGTCGGCATCATCTCGTTCAATATCAAGGATGGCACCGGCAAATACCTGCACCACAAGTTCATCACCGTCTTGCTCAACGATCTGTTTGGGATCCAGTCACGTGCAGGCTGTTCCTGCGCAGGTCCTTACGGGCATCGATTACTGAATATCGACGAAGCAACCTCGGAACGGTATCGCTCCGCGGTGCAGCACGGGCACTGCGGGTTGAAACCGGGCTGGTGCCGCGTCGGGCTGCACTGGGTTATGGACGATGCGGAAGCAAATTACATCATCGATGCCGTGCATTTCGTGGCGAACGAAGGCGGCCAGTTCCTCAGCCTCTACGATTTTGACCTGGCGACGGGTACCTGGAAGCATAAAGTCGCGAGCTCGGAGCTGCGGAGCTTTTCACTCGACGACGCGTTGAATAACCAAGAAGGCGAGCCCGCGATACTGTCGCTGGCCCTGCGCTGCCAGTTGTACAAGCACTACATGACAGAGGCGAAACGGATTGCGCAGGGACTGCGTGTGGAGCCTCCCGTCGAGTGTTGCTCACTGGAAGGCGAGTTCGAGGATCTGCAGTTCTTCAAGCTGCCCGTCGACGACCGCCGGCAGCACTAGCTACCCGGCGGCGGACCCGCGTGCGGGCAACAGTCCGCTCATACCGGCGCCTGTGACCACGAGCAGGAACGCGCCGATGTCCAGGAAGGGCAGTGGCGCACTGCCGAAGCCGAACATCGCGAGTACTGCGACGCCAACACAGACAAACACCGCACCGGTAACCAGTCGGGCCGCCGATGGCACCGGCGCGTCGGCTGGTCGAGTGCGTCTTTCCAGCGGTCCGAGCAAAAGCGCAACCGGCAACAGGCAGGCATAAAGGACGGCGATCCATACTGGCCTGGTGAGCCACCACTCCTGGCTGGCCGGTTCGAGCCCCAGCCCGAAGCCACCGGTGAGATACAGCAGCGAGACGAGAATGACCATGACGGTCAGGTGCCATAAGTAGAGCGTCATGATCATGCTGTTGATCAACACGGTCGCCGCCCAGATGCGCACGTTGGCGAGCAGGCGTCGCATGGGCGCCTCGATCGCAAGTAGCAGACCAAATTGTGTGATGCCGAGTGCCAGCAAGGTGATTTTCGGCGGCAGCGTGTTACTCAGGTTTTCGTCCGGCGAGCCGACCATGGCAAACGGGTAGGGACCTTTGAATATCAGTAGTGCCAGTACCAACAGGCCGAGCCCCGAGTACATGAGCAGGCGCGCCGGGCTACCCATGCGGCCGTCGCGCCAGGCGTAGCCGAGATGGTGCACCGCGAGCCAGACCCAGAAATAATTTGTCCAGCCCAGCCATTGCTGCTCTGCCGCAAAGAAAGCGACATCGACCAGGGCGCTGATGACCACGAAAAACCAGAATGAAGCGAAGCCCCAGCGTTCCCAGGCAATGTAGGTGGCGGGCGCCAGCACAACGACGACCGTGTAGATGGCGAGAAACCAGATCGGAATCAGCGATGCGCGTGACGCCAGGTTCAGGACCTCGCTACTGACGCCCGAGAAATGCAGCACGAAAGCAAGCAGCCCCCAGACGACCAGCAGCAGCAACAGCGGTGAAATCAGCCGGTTGAGGCGCGTCACCAGCCAGCCGGCGTAGTCGGTACCGCGCCGCCGAGCGCTCTCCAGCGACACCGCGTTGGCGTAACCGCCCACGATGAAGAAGATCGGCATGACCTGGAACACCCAGGTTAACCACTGCGTATTGGGCCGCAATTCCAACAGGTCGCCGGGTATGAGATCACCATCCTTGAAATACAGGGCGACGATCAGCCAGTGGCCGGTGACGACCATCAGGATCGATACGGCGCGCAGGAAATCGACGTAGCGATTGCGCTCGTCGGGCGTCTTTTCGGCCATCTCGATGGCCTGTGACCAGATACTCATGCGGGGCAGTCTACCGCATGTTGCTCAATCGCATTCACCCCTGCGCCCGCAGCCGCCACATTTTAGCGATCTCGCCTTCGCGTCGGGATCGTGCTTTGCGAGCCAGACCTGGAAGATTGCCCAGCAACCGCACAGCACGGCTACGGCCAGAAGAGGAAAGAAATAGCTCGTCAGCATCCCGTCATACTCGCGTCAGGTCGAACTGAACAGTCCGGCGAACCCCATGAACGCCATGGATAAGATACCCGCGATGATCAGGTTCATCGCGGTGCCCTGGATCAACTTCGGGATGTTGGAGAGTTCCGCTTCTTCACGCAATCCCGCAAGCAGCACCAGCGCCAGTGTGAAGCCGATACCTGCGCCAAGCGCGTACACGATACCCTCGAGAAATCCGTAGCCCCGATTGGTTGCGAATATCGCGAGACCCAGAATCGCGCAGTTGGTCGTGATCAGCGGCAGGAAGATGCCCATTGCGCGGAACAGTGCCGGACTCAGTTTCTTGATCAGCATCTCGATGAACTGCACGGTACTTGCGATAACGACGATGAAGCAGATGAGCCTGAGATAGGGCGCATGGACCAACACGTAGGTGTTGAGAACCCACGCGCAGACCGCGGTCACCAGCATGACGAATGTGGTCGCGAGGCCGAGGCGTGCGGAGGTTTCCAGCGAGTTAGAGACACCGAGGAACGGACATAGCCCGAGAAAATAGGTCAGCACGAAATTATTGACGAGCAGCGCGCTTATGAAGATCCAGGGGAGGTTATCCATCAGCTTTCGCTCCTTTCGGCCTTGGCGACGTCCGCCAGGAACTCGTCCTTCTTGAACTTGAACCAGTTGAAGAGCAGCAGGATTACGCCAAGTGTCAGGAAGCCTCCGGGCGGCAGTATCATGATGATCCAGGGTTCGAAGTTCTCGCTGAAGAGACTCACGCCAAAGAGCGCGCCGTCGCCAAGGATTTCGCGGATCGCGCCGAGCGAGAACAGCGCTATCATGAAGCCGCTGGCCATGCCCATGGCGTCCAGAACGGCGAGACGCACCGGGTGCCTCGACGAGAACGCCTCCTGCCTGCCCAGGATCATGCAGTTCGCGACGATCAGCGGGATAAAGGCACCCAGTTCCTTGTGTACTTTCGGTACCAGCGCGAGCAGCGTGTAGTCGGCGACGGTCACGAACGTCGCGATAATGATGATGAAACAGGAAATGCGCACCTGCTTCGGGATCCAGTTGCGGAAGCTCGACACCAGGAAGCTCGAACCCACCAGCACGAAGAACGTCGCCATTCCCATCGCAAGCGCGTTAACCGCGGAATTGGTGACCGCGAGCATCGGACACATGCCGAGCACCTGGACAAAGACCGGGTTATCGCGCCAGATGCCCTTGATGAATTCGTCGTAGGGCTGTTTGTCGTTGGCCATCATGGTGCCTTCCCGTCAAACGCCGGGTCTGTCTCGCCAAAGATCGGTTCGTGGCCGGCTGGCGGCAATCGTGCCGACCAGTTTGCGTGCGTCTCGTTGATTATCCGGACGACGGCCTTGGAGGAGATGGTTGCGCCGGTAATGGCGTCGATCTCGTTAGCGCGGCTCTTCTTGCCTTTCTTGACGGCAACGATTTCCGGCTCGATGGATAACGCACCAAAGCTGCCGACAAAATCGGCGTCCTTGTAAATTTTGTCACCCAGTCCCGGCGTCTCCCGGCTTTCGAGTATCTCCATGCCAAGCACCAGCTTTTGTTTCGGCGTGTAGCCGTACAGCAAGCCGATCGTATCCTGGAATCCCGGTCCTGCACCCGGTATGGCGTAGCCGACAAAACTGCCTTGCTCGTTGTAGCCGCCGTAAACAGCTTCTTCACCTTGCTCGAGCACCGGCGCCGTGACGAGTTCCCCGTTCCTGTAAGCGAGCTGCTGCATCTGGCTGACGCCCGGCAGCACCTTGAACACGGCTTCGCGCAACTCGCGCGCCTTGTTTGCTGTGATCGTCGGCAGTGTTGTTTCGTAGATACCGATAATCGCGATGCCCGAGACTAACCCCGCGATCGCCAGCGTGAGCACGAGACGCAGCGAGCTCGGAGTATTCGTATTGCCGGTGTGAGTCGCTGTGGTCATTCGGTATCGACTCCGCGCCCGAATACTCGTGGCTGCGTGTATCGGTCAATCAGCGGTGTCGCTGCGTTCATGAGCAGGATCGCGTACATCACGCCCTCCGGCAGGCCGCCGAATACCCGGATCAACATCACCAGGACGCCCACGCCGATGCCGAATATCCATGCGCCGCGCGGCGTCAACGGCGAGGTCACAGGGTCGGTCGCCATGTAGATCGCCCCGAGCAACAGGCCGCCGGAGAACACCGAAAATAACGGCGTCGGAAAACGCGCCGCGTCCACCAGGCCCAAGGCAGCGGAGAAAACGACGACGGTGAGCAGGATGCTCACCGGTATACGCCAGTCCAGGTCACGTCGCGCCCAAAGATAAACGCCGCCCAGGAGCAGCAGCAGGCCACTGGTTTCTCCCAGTGAACCACTTGTTTTTCCAAACATCAGGTTGGCGAGCGGAGTGACTTCCTGTTCGAATTTCAGCATCCCCAACGGTGTTGCCGCCGTTATGCCGTCGACCTGTGCCTGCATGAACGGCAGCGCGAGATTGCCCGAGTAGATGCTGAGGAAGCCACCGTCGCCGGTCGCCGGTACCCAGGTTGTCATCGCGATCGGGAATGTCGCGAGCAGGAATGCGCGACCCAGTAGCGCGGGATTGAACAGGTTGTGCCCAAGGCCACCCCAGATGACCTTGCCGAGACTAATCGCAACGAATCCCCCGAGGAACGCCATCCATAGCGGCAGGCCCGGTGGCAGCGTGAGGCCGAGAAGAAGTCCGGTCAATACGGCAGTGGCATCGCGCAGTGACTCACTGCGCGACTCGCCGGTGGCGAACAACCACTCCGCGATCATGGCGCCAGCGATGCATGAGCCGAGGATCAGGATGGCGCTCAGCCCGAAGAACCACAGCGACGCGCCCGTCGCGGGCAGCAACGCATAGATCACGTCGCGCATCGCCTTCGGTGTCGTCATGCCCTGGCGCAGGAGCGGCGCATGAAACAGAAGGAGATCGGGGTCTTTCTTCTTCACCCTGTCGACTCCTTGCGGTGGGTCAGGTCGTCCTTCGCGGTTCGGATAAGTTGCACGATCGGGATGTTCGACGGGCAGGCGAATGTACAGCAGCCGCACTCGACGCAATCAAAAACATTGAGGTCCTTCATCTCGTCGAATTTGCGTGCCCGGGAAAGGCGGGCGAATCGCGAAGGGTTCAGGAAATACGGACAGGCCTCGAGGCAGCGGCCGCAACGAATGCAGGGATACTCCTTGCGCCTTGCCGTCTCCGACTCAGTAAAGACCAGGATGCCGGAGCATCCCTTCAGGACCGGCACATCGAGACTGGCGATCGGTCGACCCATCATCGGCCCGCCCATGATTATCTCGCGCGTGCCGCCCTTGAGCCCGCCACAGAATTGCACCACGTCACGCACGGGTGTGCCGAGCGGTACGATCAGGTTGGCCGGGTAGGTGACTCCCGGACCCGCCACCGTAACGATGCGTTCAATCAGCGGCAGACCGCGCAGGAAGTAATCCGCTACCGCGACGATAGTGCCGACGTTGTTCACGTTAACCTCGACGTCCCGGGGCAGCTGCCCCGCCGGCACCTCCTTGCCGAAGACGCTCTTGATCATCATCTTTTCCGCGCCTTGAGGATATTTCACTTTCAGCGGCACGACGCGGACGGGGTGGCCGTCCGGGATGTGCCGTCGGATGATGTCGATTGCATCGGGCTTGTTGCTCTCGACGCCAATGACCGTCTCCTCGGCGCCGAGTTTCTGCCGCACGATCTCGGCGCCCTCGAGCAAAGCCTCCGGGCGCTCAAGCATCAAGCGGTGATCGTTGGTCAGATACGGTTCGCACTCGGCACCGTTGATCAGCAGGCTGCGGATGCGTGTGCCGTCGGGCACTGACAGTTTCACGTGAGCCGGGAAGGCGGCGCCGCCCATGCCGACGATACCGGCCATCTGCACGGCTTCGATGAAATCTTCGAGCGAGAGTGACTGCCAGTCTATCGGGCTGACGGCGTCGATCTGCTGCGTTGCAAACGCGTCGGCCTCTATGCCGATCCCTGCTGCGAAGCGGCCGTCGCCACCGCGAAAATCGCCGACCTTTTGCACCGTCCCGGTCACCGGGCTGTGCAGGGCGGTCGAAACGAAGCCACCCGGTTCGGCAATCAGCTGCCCGCGCTGCACACGTTCCCCGACAGCGACAACGGGCAGGCTGGGCACGCCAATATGCTGGCCCAAAGGCATGACGTAGTCCTTGACGAACGGCACGCGCTGAATCGGGAGATGCTCGGTCTGGCTCTTGTGGTGGGCCGGATGGACACCATGCTCGAAGTTGCGGCGCAGTAAACCGAAGGCTTGCATGGCTATGAGCCCCGCTTCTTCGATGCCAGGTCCAGCAATCGGCTGCGGATCTTGCCGGCGATCTCGGTCTCGGTCTTCTTTTGGATCTCCTGGATTCGTGCGTTGGCGTCCTCGGTCTGCGCATCGAGTTCTGCCTGGTGCCCGGCGGCGACTTCGGCGCGGATCTGCTCTTCGAGACGCTCCGTAAACGGTGTGACGATGCCGGCAAGCTCCTGCAGGGTTTGCCAGGCTTCCGCACAGTGCGCTGCCATCTCGCTCATTGCTGCTGTCATCGAATAGCGCTGCTCCTGTTCGCCCTGGCCGGTGGCAACGTACGGCGTTTTCTTCTGGCGACTCCTGGTATCCAGTTGCAGCCACTCGTGCAGCGCGAGCGGCGCGGCTGCATCAGCTGCAAGGGGTTGGAAATTGGCACGGAATCGCTGTTGTCCTATCGCCCAGTCCGCTGCGCTCAGCCGTTGTTCACCGCCATCATGCGCCGCCATGGTCTCCGTCGCTTCCGGATTTCCATCCAGGCTGATACGTGAACCGAATACGCCGTCGCCCGAGGGATCGTAGCGAAACAGTGGCATCGCGCGGCTGCGGATGGCGAGGTCTGCCTGGGCAATCGCCTGATCGCTTGCGAATCCATGACGCGTCGGGCTCGGCGCGTAGACCTGCAGAAGGGCAGGGCCATCGTAGCGGAGCGCCTGCAGCATGGATTCGCCGAGGTGCAACGGGTTGGCAATCGAGGTCTGAGCGACATAAGCGTTGCGCTGCGCCAGTGCGAGGAGCGCAAGGCTTCCCCTTGGATTGTTGATCGGCGCCTGCGCTGTTGTAGAAGACGGGTCGCTCGCGAGACCAAAGTCCAGCGCGTTCAACACCAGCACCTTGATGGGCAGACCCGAGTTCAGCACGGACATCAACTGGCCCAGACCACGCCCGGCGAGCATCTCGTCGTTGCCTATGAGCAGCAGCGGCGGACATAGCTCGTGTTCCTCGCCGCCAAGGTCCTTCCAGGCAAGTCTCTCCAGCTCATCGCGTTTCCAGTCCGCCCCATCCGGGTGTTCGATCTCGAGGTGTGCAAGTCGCAGCAAGCGAACGAGCTCCATGGTTTCGTCGAGGTGTCCCGCGACCAGGCCCGCGGCCAGCTGCGCCGCATCGCCGCTCATGTCGATGAGTACCGGTGCCTGGAATGGATTGTGCGGAAACGCACCGGCCCAGGCAGCCGTGCTGTCGCCAGTGACGGCCAGGCCGTAGCGAGCGCGGCCGAGACCATGTTCGCCCTTAACGAGGCGATGTTGTGCAGATGCAATCTGCTTCGACAGCTCGATCAGCCTGAGCACATAGCGGGTATCGACAGAGTGATCTTCGGCGCTGGTCTCATCGGTCAGGGCTTTCAAATCGACGCGCGGACTGTTTGTGCGTTGCAGCTTTTCGGTGACCGCGTCCAGATCATCGATCGCCAGCGTTCCCGATAGTGTCTCCGTCAGCAGTGACTGGACGGCTTCGCCGGCCTCGAGGAGCGTCTTCGCAAAGCGTTGCACCAGTGGCTGCTGGTGGTACTCGGTAGCCGCGAGGATCAGTCTGACGGCGGTCTTTTCCCCGGAGCCGGCTTCAGCCGGGTCACCGCCGGCCAACGCAAACTGGCAGTAGCGCGACAGGAGGATCGCCGCCATCCTGCCGATATCGGGATCGTTCGCAGCGCGTTCGAGAGTTTCGCCCGCGGTGTCAGGTGTCCCGACCCAGGTCGACCAGAGGCCGCGGGCCCGGTCCAGGGCATCCGTATCCGGCTCGTCGGCCTGCAGCGCGCCCGGTTCACAACTGCTGATACACAGGCCGCAGGCTTTGCAGGCTTCCGGATTGACAACCAGCGACAAGAGCTCGGCGCTGCCTTTCTTTTGCGATTCAGGTCTGAGAAAGAACGGCTCCGTGACGGCGACCGGCAGGGCACCGATCGTGGCGCCGATGCTTTCAAGGCCCGCGCCAATTGCCTCTTTCCGTTCATCCGGCAAGGGCATTTTTTCTTCGAGCCAGCGATAAGCATCGTCGAGCATCTGACCAAAGGTTGGTGCAATTTTGTCAGCCGCTTTGTGACTGGCCTTGTTGCTGGCGACAATTCGCGCCGCGAGTTTGCTGGCTACCTGCCGCACGGCTTCCGCGCCGGTGAGTTTTATTCCCGCATTGATCAGAGCTTCAGGCGTTGTCGCTGCGACGCCGATCGCGCTGTCCGGGCAATGCGTCCAGCATTGACCGCAGCCGGTGCACAGCGACGGGTCGAAAGCCGGCAACATGTGGCGTGAATCGCTGCAGTCGTTAAAGGTGGAGCTGAGCGGCGGCATCGTGCCCGTTGCCAGGTAAGGGCCGGCGGTTAGCCGGTCCGACATTCGGTCGCGGTAGAGCACACCGAGCTGGTCCCAGAAGCGTGGCAGGCTTGCGTAGTGATCGTCATTGCGACCAAGGTGTCGTACCGCCGCCGGCGCATCGCCCTCCCAGCGATTCACGGCAACGCTCGCCGCCGGCGGCGCCTGTGCGTTGTCGACCTCCGAGACCTGTTCGAGGCCCGACTGAAATGCGGCAATAAGTTCTTCGCGGCGAACCTCGGTGATGCCTTCGAGCATGCGTTCTCGTGCGGCGATAACTCGCCGGGTTCTGACGTCGATCAGCTTGGCGCCGATCAGCACGCCGAACAGGCCACCGAGCAATGATTCGACGCCGAGGGCGTCGCTTTCATCAGAGCTGATCGCTGGCGCCAGTTCGAAAACCTGCGAGCCCTTATCGAGTCGCAAGCGCCGGCTCGAAACGTGCAGGCTCAAGTCCGGCACGAGTCCATCGCCGGGATCGTGTAGCGTGTCGTCGCCGTGAGTGAGCCAGTCGACACAGGGTTCGGACTCGTTCTCCCACGAGACCGCCGGTCGACTCCGAATGCGACCGCCGCCAAGCTGGTGAAGCAAGCTGCCGGCCGCGCCGAGGATATCTCTGCCGTCGCGGCCGTTGGGCCTGTGTATGGCGATGGTCAGTGTGTCGCCTTGCCGCGGTGGAGCGGCGTCATTTTCGGCACGAATACCGAGGCTGGCGGCGTCCGGGTAAGCGCGCCGCAGCGCGTCCAGGAAGACTTCGCGTTTGGGTTGCTCGCCCGAAGTGTCGTCAAACGCGATCCCCAGGAACAGTGGCGCAGCGGTGGGCGTTTCAACATCAGTACACAACGCAACCAGGTCAGCGACCCTGAGTGGTAATCCGCCCACGCCGTAGACAACGGATTGGTATTTCGGCTGCCTTCCGTCTGCGTCGGGATTCACGGCGGCGCGTATTTCGCGCATCAGCGGCAGCGCTCCCGACAACGGTGCCTCCATGCGTTCGAGGACAAACACCCGGTCCCGTCCCTGCAGCGCTGCGACAACTTCGGCACCTGGAAACGGCCGAAGCACATTGATTCCGAGTACGCCCACGCGGATCTTGCGCTGCTTGCGCAGACAATCAGCGGCCGCCCGCGCGATCTCGATGGCGGCGCCCTGTGCCACAAGCACGGTTTTTGCATCGTCCAGCCGGTAGCGGGAGACCGACTCGTAACACCGGCCGGTCAGGCTTCCGAACTTCTCGAAGCAGGCTGCGAGGGATTCGGCGACAAAGGCATCGAAATACGGCCTTCGGGCGAATGCCCCGAGTGCGAAGCTGTCTCCCTGAAAGAGGGCGCCGGTGAGTACCGGCTCATCCAGGTCGTGCCAGGCCGGGACGCGGCGGCGAGTCTCCCCGAACAGCAACTTCTGTACGGCGGTCGGGGATTCAATGCTTTGCCGCGCCGGGCCGAGCAGCCCACCGGTCTGCGCCGGCGACAGCAGGCGGACGTTCTGTGCGGCGTTCGCGGTTTGCTCACCATCCATGATGACCATGCCGGGCACCAGTGATTCTTCCGCGACGCATCTTGCAATGTGCGTGAAATCAACAGCTTCCTGTACATTAGTGGCAAATAACATGAAGAACCCGGAGTCCGCGCTCAGGTGAACCGCCTCATGGCTGCTGCCGAGCGCGCTGCCGTGTGCGGCCGCCGCCCGGGTACCAACGTGCAGCACCAGCGGCACGTGCTTGCCGGCGGCGGAGATCAGCAGATCCTGTGCGGCCGACAGATCCGGTCCGGACAGAAAGGCAGTTGCGCGACGGCCGGCCAGTGCAAGGCCGGTCGCTGCCGCGACAATGCCGCGCGGTCCCTCGGCCGTCTGTGCCGACATTGCGTCGCCGAAGAGATTGGTGTTGCCATGCGCGAGTTCGCCCAGCCAGACCGGGTCCGCATCGCCGCTAGGGAAGGAGCCCCCGAGCACCGCGTGACTGGAGATGCTGGCCTCGGTTAGCGCGACAGCGCTGTTGCCATCGAGCACCGTCTCCAGACCTTCGTTGCGGATGTCGGAATCGGCGGGCGCGCCGAAGACTCGGCGGTACCAGTGAATTGCCCTGCTGCGCAGACTGGTCATCGTGTTCCCGCTCGACGGGATTCCTGGTCCTGAAACTGTTCTTTCTCGAGCCAGACTATCGATCGCGTTGCGCAACGGAATACGGCTTCCGGCCTGGCCGGTCCGCCGGCTGAATAGTCGATGACCGGCAGGTTGTTCTCCATGCGTATCAACCCGGGCGCTGCGTCCGCCACGCACTTGCCGCAGGCGTCACAGGCGACCGCACAAAGCTGTGTCGCTGCCTCGCCAGCCAGCGGTACGTTACATTGCACGAACAGGTTTTGTTTTAGCGGCACCAGTTCGAACAGGTCTTTCGGACAGGCGGCAACGCAATCCGGGCAGGCACGACATTTCTCGGTATCCACCTGCGGCAGCCCGTTGCCATTCATGTGAATGGCGTCGAAGGTGCAGGCAACCTCGCAGTCCCCCAGTCCGAGACAGCCCCAGGCGCAGCCTTTGCCGCCGCCGGAAACCACGGCCGCTGCGCGGCACCCTTCGAAGCCACGATACTCGGCAATCTGGTGAGCCTGCAGCCCGCCGCCGCCGCAGCGCAGCCGCGAGACCAGTTTCTCCTGGCGGCCGACATCGACCTGGAGAAACTCGGCGATACGCTCTATGTCGTCGTCCGTGCTGACGGTGCACTGGCCGGGATCGACGTCTCCGGCCACCAGTTTCTCGGCAAACGGCAGACAACCCGGCTGCCCGCACGCGCCGCAATTGGTCCCCGGAAGCATCTCGTTGGTCGCCTCGATTCGAGGGTCCTCGTCGACCTTGAGGAACCGCTGAGCAATGGCGAGAACCGTGCCAAAAAAGAGCCCGATGCCCACCATGATGCCCGGCGCTATCAACAGGCTGTTCATTAGTTGAACGGCGCGGCGCGGGAAATCAGTTCGTCGAGGCCCGGCTCATTCGGGTCCAGTGGTTTGCCCGGATGAATACACTTCGCGGGGCAGATCTCGGCGGCTTTTACGAGGTCAGCGAAAGGACCGGCCTTGGGGTCGCTGATAATAGCCTGCTTGTCGTCGTTGTAGGCGAACATCATCTTGTTGACGCCCATGCAGTCGTCACAGGTAGTACACATCGCCGTGTCGAGCCAGGGTTCGTCGAAACTGAGCTCTTCCTCGGCTTCTTCTTCCGCCACCGGCTCCGCTGCGACTTCCTCGGCCGGGGCTTCGGTCTCTGCCGGCGCCGATGCCGGCATCGTGGCGAGCTGGCTGCCGCCTGTGACGATGCTCGACAGATCGGCACCCATCAACACGTCGACAAGCTGTCCCATGGCCTCGCCGGCGGCCTCGGAACGGACGTTTTCCAGTTGTTCCTCATGCTCCTTCACGAGTTGTTCGCGCTCTGCTTCGATCGCCGCCCGTTGCTCCTCGATAATCCGGTCGATCGCCTCTTCGACGTAGAAATTCTGTATCCCGGCCAGTTCCTGCAGTGTGTGCCAATAGTTCAGCCGGTCACGACACGCAAATACGAGAGCGCGAGATACGACGAGCCGTACGAGCACATCCTGGTCGTCTATTGCCCAAATAATTGGCACCAGGCGGTCGCGGACTTCGTCGTCGGCCTGCAGATACTGATCGACCGGTATGAAATCGCCGGACTCGAAACCGGCAGGCACCATTCGAAAATGTCCGTGCAGTGCGGGCATCAACAGCGCGTAATCGGCGAACGTAAATGCGAGGTCCATCTCTGTAACCTCGCCGTCGGCGTTGCGGTACTCGAGTTTCTCGACCGGCCAGTCGTTTTCGGCCTGAGGGTTACCACCGAAGCTGATCCGCTGTGCGGCGTGGTCGCCCGCGTCCGGGTTGACCAGTATGAACGGGTGAGCGCGACTCTCCAGCGCGGCACTCGCGACAAACCAGGGGTCGAGCAGCCGTTGCTTCGTTTTGGACTGGGTGCCGCGATTGATCAGGTGCAGGCTGGCGCGATTGCTGTCGAGTGCGCAGAGGAACCCTGATAACAGATCATCATGGCGTGCAGCAGAGGTTTGTGCGACTACGACCTGGCGGTGCCCGACGCCGAAGTAGGCGAGCTCGAATCGATACGAATCGAACGGGTCTTCGCCAGGTTTCGCACCTGGATTGTCGTAAGCACGGACCCAGCTTAGTACGTGTACCGGAAGGCGTGATCCCAGCAAATGCGAGAACGACGGCAAGCCGTCGCCGGCAAGGTGGTCCGCCGATACCAGCGCCACCACCCGGGTGACGAGCTGCATCTCGTCGTTTGAAAAGGCCTGCCAGTCGAAGCTGGCGAACCAGGAATCGTGTATGGCCGGATCGTAGTTGGCGTCGATTTCAAGCGCCGCGATTCTGAGTGCGGCAAACAAGCGCGCGAAATCAGCGGCGTCACTTTCGAAGACCTCGGCAGCTGTCGCGCACGGGTCGTCGCTGCCAACGAGTTCCAGTTCAGGTAAGTTCCCGAACCGGGGGTCGTCCAGTTGACCGACAAACCTGACCAGCACCGGGTCGTCCTGCCAGGCCTGCAATTGCTTGAGCGCAACTTCGATTCTGGCCCGTCGCTCAGCCGGCATCTTCACCGAACCGTGAGCGCGGTGTTCGAGCATCTCGGAAAGCGCTCCGGTATCAAAATGGCGGGACGCCTTGCCGACGCTGCTCTCGACGCTCCCGGGCTCGTTCGCGTCGGTCGACTTGGCTTTCTCGACATCAATAAGTGACTGCAAATCGTGAATGTGTTTGTCGATCCGTTGACGAAGTTTTTCGCGGCTTTGATCATGTCTGTGACGAATCGCATGCAGCAGCAAATGCAACGACACGCACGGCCCGTAACTCAGGAATTGTCCACCAGGGGCTATGGCGTCCTTGAGTCTTTCGAGATCGGCGCCCAGTTTTTCCTGGCTGCTCTGGTCCAGATCGAGGTGTTTCTGCAAGGCCGCCGCGGCGTCCGCAAACAGGCCCGGTGCATCAACGGGATCCGAATCTTCGAGCTTTTCCCGTAGGTAGCGTTCTATCCACGGCAGATTGTCCCTCAGGATCCTGGCATCTTCGGCACCAAGCGCAAACGCGTCCAGCGACTCGATCAAATGCTCGCTAACAGGTCGCGCGAGTACGGCTGTGCTGTCGGGAGGATTCAGGTAAAGCGGATACTGATAACGAATGGCCGATGCATCGCGGTAGGCGTTGAGCAGGGCTGGTAAAACCGCACCCTCAGGTAGTGTGGTATGTGCTGCGGCGGTCGGTTCGCCATGGTGGAAACGGCGAAGCAGGGCGATTACATCCGCGTCGGCATCACCCTTCGTCCCGGCCATGTCGTGTTTGCTTTCCGTTACGGAGTTCATTGTTGCTCCGGGCTAGTGGCCCACTAGATGGCGAAGTTATCCAGCGCCTTGTTCATACCGGCGAGCCGGTCGTCGACGCTCATCTCCATGCCGACCGAGGACATCATGTCGTATCGTGGCGCGTCCGGATTGTGATAGAGAATTCCGAGCGGCAGAACAGAATCGTCGGCCGCGATTGCGAGGGCCGCCGCGAGGTCCGACGGATCATGCTCGGCTTGGTTCGGGAATAGCCGCTTGACGTTATCGTCGACCTGCGCGCCTTTCTCGTGCGTTAGCAATCGCATCCTCGCGGGTTCATCCTGCAAGGCCTTGCCGATTGATTCTACATAGACCGGGCAGCGCTGAATAATCCGGACGAAGCTGGTTCCCTTGTGCTGGTGCGCTTTCGTGATCACTTCGTGCCGTAGCGGGGCGTTCCAGTCGACGATCTGTGCGACAAAAGAAATATTTGTCACGCCGAGGGTCACGGTTAGCGGATTGAGCGGCGGCAACAACGCGCCCGACGGATGCGTATTGGTCGGCACGTCCATCGGGGTCGTGGGAGACGTTTGTTTCTTGGTCAGGCCGTAAATGCCGTTATCGAATACGAGCAGCGTTATATCCATGTTGTAACGCATCGCATGTATCCAGTGGGCGGCGCCGATAGAGAAGCAGTCACCGTCCCCGGTCGCGACCCATACGTCCAAATCGGGGCGCCGCGACTTGACGCCGCAGGCAACCGGCAGCGCGCGCCCGTGGAGGCCGTGAAACCCATAGGTATTCATGTAGTGCGGCAGGCGGCTGGAACAGCCGATGCCTGATACCGCTACTGTTTTCTCCGGTTTTATCTGCGAATCGCGGCACACCCGGTGCACGGCAGCCAGGATGCCGTGGTCACCGCAACCTGTGCACCAACGCGGCTCCGCGCCGGAGTAATCCTGCAACGTGAAATATCGATCCTTGACGTCGAGAGACCAGTCACCTTTCAAGCCGAACATGATTCTGCTCCTTCTGTCTTTGCGAGGCGGGCATCTATGATTTTTCCGATGGTGCCCGGTTGTAGCGGGTGACCCGGAACCTTGGACCAGCAGTCGATGTCGATCAGCGTGTGTGCGCGCAGCACGAGCGCGAGCTGTGAAATGCGGCGGTTTTCTTCATTGATCATTGGCGCACAGGGATCGTCGCTGTAGTTGATCTCGATTGTCATCACTTTCTTGAATCCCGAAAAAATCTTCTTCAAGCCCGGCTCAAGCGGTGACAGGAATCTCAGGTGCACGGATGACACCTTCTTACCCTGCGCCCTCGCCAGGTCGACCGCTTCCTCGATTGCACCCAATGTCGAACCCCAGCCGACAATCAGCAGGTCTCCGGTAGGATCACCGTGTACTTCGGGGGGATTCAAAGTTGCGGCAAGAGTCGTCAGCTTGCGGCTGCGCATGTTCATGCCTTCCTGGTTCGACGCTGAGTCATAAGCGATCTTGCTTTGGCGGTTGTGCGCGAGGCCCGTGAGGATGTACTCGCCGCCGCGCATGCCCGGGATAGGCCTTTCCGACAGACCGGTGGTCTCGTCCCAGTCGTAGGGCGCTACACTCTCGTCCCATGCTGACTGGTCCAGCGGCGGGGCAAACCACTCTTCGCTGACTTCGGGGCGCTCAATCGGCTGAACACCGGTGGCGAGATTCGCGTCAGTCAATATGATCACAGGCGTGCGGAATGACTCGGCCAGCTTGCGCGCCATAACCACGAAGTGGAAACACTCGGAGATCGTGGCCGCGGCAATAACGACCTTGGGTGAGTCGCCAGGCGCGCCGTACAGACACGACAGCAGGTCGCCCTGTTCGACTTTGGTTGGCAGACCCGTAGATGGGCTGCCGCGCTGCACGTCGACGATCACCAGCGGGACCTCGGCCATGACAGCGAGACCGATCATTTCGGTTTTAAGCGCCATGCCGGGACCGGAGGTGATCGTACACGCAGTCTTGCCTGCATAGGATGCGCCGATTGCAAAACCGATCGCGGCGATCTCATCCTCGGCCTGGTGAACGAAACCGCCGGTCAGATGAAAATCTTCGGCAAGATAATGAGACGCCGATGTTGCCGGCGTGATCGGATACATTGAGACCAGCTCTATGCCGGCCGCCATGACCCCAAGTCCAACCGCAGTATTGCCATTAATGACGACCGGCGACTCCAGGCGATCTTCTTCAGAAGCAGGTATTTCGAATTCGTAGTCGAGATTGTCCCGCGCGAAAGCGTAGCCGGCATCGAACAGGTCATGGTTGATCTTGATGACCTTGTCGCTCTTCTTTTTAAAAATCTTCGCGATCTCGTCTTTCGCTTTGTCGGTGTCCCGGCGATACATCCTGCAGAGCATCCCGAGCACGAACATGTTCTTGCC
>CAYTTZ010000037.1:0-19530 GCA_964440945.1 uncultured Woeseiaceae bacterium | reverse complement strand
ACCATGTACCAGCGCGGCAAGATCCAGGACGAAAGCCTCTACTACGAGAGCAAGAAGCACGACGGTTCGCTGCCGCTGATCGGCGTGAACACGTTCCTGCCCAAAGAAGGGCAGGAAGATGAAGTGCATGGCCAGGAGCTGATTCGCTCCTCCGATGACGAGAAGAACCAGCAGATTGCGCAGGTACACGCGTTTCAGGAAAATCACGCGGATCATCGGGTCGACGCGCTGGCGCGTTTGCAGTCGGTTGCCCGGGAGCGTGGCAACGTCTTTGCCGAGCTGATGGAAACGGTGAAATCGAGCTCGCTCGGCCAGATATCCGGCGCACTTTACGAAGTTGGCGGCGAGTACCGACGCAACATGTAAGGCCAGCAACGTCGTCGCCACAGTGGTGGCCCGGAATTGATTGATGAAACTACGCATTGTCGCAGGGCGATAGCTTGAACAGAATTGCGCTCCCGCTACTAAGGAGCCAAGGGAATGAGGGCCCTAAATCTGTTGACCGGCATCGCCACACTAGTTGTGTACCTGTCGATCGCCCTGCCGGCAAATGCGGCTGACACGACGGCCGCTCATGATGCCCGCATAAGCGAACTTGAAGCCAAAGTCGAGAAACTCGAAGCGTTGCTGGAGCAGCGTTATCGTGAACTCGACGAATCGTGTGCGCGTACCGATGACGTGCAACAGGCCCTTGCATCCTGCGCCAGCGTCGAGCAAGTCGGAGAGGCTTTGGCGAATTCTGCCGATCACCCGACTCTCTACAATGAGACCGGGATCAAGGTCGGTGGTTACGTGAAGATGGACGCCATTCTCAGCGACTACAGTAACGCCCCGACACGCGGAGTTGGTGAAGACCTTTTCATTCCCGGAACCCTCGCAACGACCGGCGAGCCTGGCGACCCGCGACTTAACTTGCACGCCAAGGAAACTCGTTTCTGGCTGAAGTCCTTCACGCCGACGGAACGCGGCGACATAACCACCCATTTCGAGATCGACTTCTTGCTGGGGCAGCAAGGCAATGAGCGCGTTAGCAATTCTTTCTCGCCTCGTGTCAGGCACGCTTCGCTCAGCTGGGATCGCTGGACTGTCGGGCAGACCTGGACCAATTTCCTGAATACGTCGACGCTTCCGGAGTACCTGGATTTCGTAGGTCCCGTCGGCGTGACGTTTGGCCGCCAGGCACAGATTCGCTACACAATGCCAACCCGTGATGGCGACTGGGCGGTTTCACTGGAGAGTCCCGAAACAACCTTGACTCCGTTTGGCGGCGGTTCGCGCATTGACGCGGACGACAGCGTCTTCCCGGATCTCGTCGTGAGACGCAACTGGCGGGGCGACTGGGGGAATCTCAGTATCGCGGCGCTAATCCGGGAGCTGAAGATCGATCAAGGGGGGGGCGATGATTCCAGGACTGGCGGAGCAATCGGACTGGCCGGAAAATTCAGCTTAGCTGACGGTGATGACATTCGCTGGCAAGTGAATTACGGCAACGGTCTGGGTCGATACATGGGCCTGAACAGTTTCAATGTGGGCGCGCTGGATGCGAACAACAAGATCGACCTGACGACCCAGTACGGTGTGTTGGCCGCTTATCGTCACGTTTGGAACGAGCAGCTGTACTCTTCCTTTGGCGCGTCGTTTTCCGCTGCAGACAACGATACGTCCATCAGCGGCTTTACAGTGCCGGAATCCTATCAGAGTGCGCACGCTGACATCGTCTGGTTGCCCACCAAGCGAATGAGCGTTGGCACCGAGTTTATCTGGGGTCGTCGCAACGATGAGAGCGGTGATGACGGTACCCTCAATCGCCTGCAATTCTCGGCGAAGTATCTGTACTAGGACCTGAACGCCGCGCTCGGCGTGCTGCACTGCAGGGCAAAAGACTAGCCAAAGAGCCTACGCGGCTATCGTGGCTTTTACCAACGTGCTTCGTGGAAAGACCAGCCTGTGTTTGTACCTGTATTGCGTAAGATTGCCACACTCTTCAGATGGATAGTCTGCTTAAGGTACACGCCGCTATGAGATTCAACCTGACAACACACAACCGCTGGCTAATCGTCGTCGGCGCCATACTCATCCAACTCGCGCTCGGCGCGATTTATGCCTGGTCGGTATTCACCGCCAGACTGACGGATGCGGCCGGCGCTTATGCGTTCAGCGCGAGCCAGACCGCCTGGGTGTTCTCCGCGGGGCTTGCCACTTTCGCGACCGTCATGGTGTTGGCCGGGCGCGTGCTGCCAATTATTGGGCCCCGCACGCTGACAGTAGTCGGTGGTTTGCTGCTTGGTGGCGGCTATGTGCTTGGTGGCCTCTACGGCGACAGTTTCTGGGTGCAGCTGCTCAGTATCGGCATTGTTGGTGGTGCCGGTATCGGTCTTGCCTACGTCGTGCCGATCTCGGTTTGCGTCAAGTGGTTTCCCGACAAGAAGGGCCTGATTACCGGCCTGGCCGTTGCCGGCTTCGGATTCGGTGCGACGATCTGGGTCAAACTCGCCGGATCCTGGTTTGGCGGTCTGCTCAACACCACCGGCGTATTCGGCCTGCCCGGCGTGCAGAGCGTCTTCGTGATTTATGGTTTTGCATTGGCAGCGCTCGTATTGCTGGGTAGCGTGGTCATGATCAATCCGCCGGACGACTACGTGCCGGCAGGCTGGACGCCACCAGTCACCGAGAACAACGACCACGAGGGGGCGGTGGACTTCCGCGCGCGCGACATGCTGCGCACGCCGCAGTTCTACATGCTCTGGACTGTCTTCATGTTCGCGGGTATATCAGGGCTCATGGTGATCTATTGCATCAAGCTGTTCGGGATTGACGCGCTCGAGCATCATGGCGTTACCGGTGCCGGCGCGATCACGGGCACAGCGATGGCGTGGTACGCGATCTTCAACGGCGTAGGCCGTATCGCGTGGGGCAGCGTTTCTGACAGGATCGGCCGCAAGACGACCATCACGTTGATGACCGCCCTGCAGGGCGTGACTATGCTGTTGACCTACCATGTGTTCATCAGCTTTGGCCTTGTTTACGGTTTTATCGTCGTTGCCGCCCTCATCGGCTTCAACTATGGGGGCAGCTTCGCGTTGTTTCCGGCGATTACCGCGGACTATTTCGGCAACCGAAACGTCGGCAGCAATTACGGCTGGATGTTCACGGCCTATGGCGTGGCAGGTCTTGCGGGACCTCTGCTGGCCGGCTATTTCAAGGACGCGGCTCAAGGCAGCGCTCAGCCGGAAGTCTGGATGACGCCATTCATCATTGCGGGCAGCGTCTGCCTGTTAGGCGCGATCATCATGGCATTCACGAACCGGCCGCGGCGAATACCGCCGCGCGCCTCCTCCGGGGCAGGCAAAGGGCTCGCCACTGAAACGACGTAACTGCGCGATAGGCTATTGGTCCTGGGGGTTGATCGTCTCGCGAGATCGGTGCCTTGACGCTACAGGCAGTCCAGTTTCGTGAGGTCTGCCTTGCACTGGGCAGGGCTGACAAACTGAACGGTGCGAATACCAAACGCGGCGGCCGCTTCCAGGTTTTCCTTCAAATCATCGATGAAGACCGTTTCAGCCGGGTCGAGTCCATGCTCCCTTAGCAGGTATTCATAGATACCGGGTTCCGGTTTGACCTTCTGTATACGGCAAGAGAACACGATCCCTTCGAACAAGTTCCAGATATCGTGCTTTCTTTCAAGGAAGTCGGCTGACGCGTGCTGCATGTTCGACAGCACGAACAGCGGCTGACCTGCTGCGTTCGCCGCACGCACCAGGTCAAAAGTCGCCTCGATCGGTGTAAGAGATTCTGGCACGGCATCGAACAATTGTGCGATCGACTCCTCCGGTAGCCCCGTTCGCAAAGCACCGCGAACGATAGCATCGTCCAGTGAGAGCGTTCCCCGGTCCAGTTCGATCCAGTCGGCATGCCCGATCATTTGCTCGAGAACCAGCGCCTCGGTTTCGGGATCGCCAAAGACGCGACGCACAAGCGCATCCGGCTGCCAGTCGAATACGACGCCGCCGAGATCAAAGACGACGTTCAATGGATGCCACCAGACTTATTGCTCGAAACTAATCGCACTCAAAACCACTCGCACTCGTGGGTCGGCACATACTCGGCCACCCGTACAGATCCCAGTACGCAGGTAATTCCAACGCAGTGACCAGTTTCATGAAGCGAGAGCTCTGTCGATACTCGTGCGCTCCCGATATCCATAGCAACTCCAGGTCGTTTCAGTTCATCAAAGTAGCGACTCACTGGAGTCTCCTTGCCATGTTCTGCGTGGAGGATAGCACTCGAAGGGACCCGTGTAGCGCCGCCGTGCGCGCCTGAAACTGTGCGACGACCAATAACGTCCTCAACCCGGGGACACATTGATCGGGGTGTGATCCGGCAGCACCGTGAATGCCTTATTGCCAGTTGCGGGATTGGCTATACAAGCACGCATCGAGCGGTGAAAGCTGCGGCCCGCCTGGCGTTGGCGGGGCCTTGAAAGTACGAGGCAGCTGCGTATAATCACTTGCTTGTTGGCAGCAAGTAACTTTTCCGATTGCAGCAGACCAATACCTCACTGACCCAGGCGGAGCGCACGGCCCTGTCCGACAAGGCCATGTTGGAAGCCGCCATGGCGCTTGTTCTTGAGCACGGCACGGACAAAACCACGCTGGCGATGATCGGCGAGAAAGCGGGTTACAGCCGCGGCCTGGCGACCTATCGTTTTGGCTCGAAAGGCGGTCTTTACGACGCACTGTGCAAATCCATTTCCCGCCACTGGCTTGAGTACCTGAAGAAGGGCGTAGGCAACAAGGTCGGCATCGAGGCGATGTGCGCGGCGCTGGATACGATCTACAAGTTCGAACAGGAATCGCCGCAAGAGGCGCGGGCGCTGCAGATCCTCTACAGCGGTGCTGCCAGCCCGAATTCGGAGTTCCAGGAAACAGCGGTGGCTATTCGATGTCGCCAGAAATCGGATGTAGCCGAGTGGATTCGGCAAGGGCAGGCTGCGAACGAGGTACGTACGGACGTCAATGCCGATGAAGTCGCCGCCCAGTATGTTGCCTACATATCCGGGATGACTTACCTATGGCTGATGAGTCCGGATACGTTCGAATTTTCTCCGGCCAACGAAGTAATGAAAAGACACTTGAGAGATTCGCTGGCCGCAAGCTAGCGAGCGCACACCTAAGCACAGGAAAATAAAATGACAGACGCCTATATTTTTGACCACGTTCGCAGCCCGAGAGGCAAGGGCCGCTCCAATGGCGCGTTGCACGAGGTTACCCCTATTGATCTTGCCGCCCAGGTACTGACTGCGGTACGCGAACGCAACGATCTCGACACGAGCAAACTCGATGACGTTGTTTTCGGCTGTACCGCTCCGGTTGGCGAACAGGGATCTGTCATCCCTCGCCTGGCCGTACTCAACGCGGATTACGATCAGAGTGTGCCCGGAAAACAACTGAACCGATTCTGTGCATCCGGCCTGGAGGCCGTAAACACGGCTGCGGCACAGGTCATGTCAGGTCAGTCTGATCTTGCGATCGGTGGCGGCATTGAATGCATGTCACGTGTGCCAATGGGATCGGACTCGGGAGCAATGCACGCCGACCCGGGCTTCGCTTACAAGTCTTACTTCGTGCCGCAGGGAATCGGCGCGGACCTGATTGCCAGCCTGGAGGGCTTCACCCGGGAGGATGTCGATGCCTATGCGGTGGAAAGTCAGAACAGGGCTGCGAACGCCTGGGACAACGGCTACTTCGCAAACTCCGTCGTGCCTATCAGAGATCAGCTGGGCAATGTCCTGCTGGATCGCGACGAGCATATGCGGCCCGGTACAACGGCCGATGATCTGGCGGGGTTGAAAGCCGCCTTCGAAATTGCGGGGCAACAGGCCGGTTTCGATGCCGTCGCACTGCAGAAATACCCGCAGGTAGAGGCAATCAATCATGTGCATACCGGCGGCAATTCCAGCGGCATTGTCGACGGAGCGGCCGCGGTGCTGATCGGCACCCGGGAAATGGGCGAGGCGCTGGGGTTGAAGCCGCGCGCACGGATCAAGGGCTTCTCGTCGATCGGTACCGATCCGACGATCATGCTGACTGGCCCGGCGCCGTCGGCTGAGAAGGTCCTGAAGCGTTGTGGCATGGCCGTCAAGGACATCGACCTGTTTGAACTGAACGAGGCATTTGCCGCGGTGGTCATGATGTTCATGCGGCAACTGGATATCGGGCACGACAGGATCAACGTGAACGGTGGCGCAATCGCCATGGGCCACCCGCTGGGTGCTACCGGGGCAATGATACTGGGCACCGTGCTTGACGAGCTCGAACGCCGCGACCGGGAAACAGCCCTTGTAAACCTGTGCGTCGGCGGTGGTATGGGCACGGCAACCATTATCGAACGCGTTTAAGTCGCGACGAAACCTACGGAACTACACATATGAATACACTTGAACTAGTAACCGGCAAAGACGGCATCGCGGTAATTACGATCGATCTCAAGGATCGTTCCATGAACGTTGTATCGCCGGAGTTTATCGCCGAGCTCGACCAGGCAATCGATCAGGTTGCGGGGGACGACGACATCAAAGGCGCCGTAATCGCTTCGGGCAAGAGCTCGTTTATTGCCGGTGCCGATCTGCTGCAGATCGTCGACGAAATCCAGCCAGGAGCGGATCCAAAAGTCGCTTTTGCCAAGTGGAGCGGCCTGCAACAGCTGTACCGCAAGCTCGAAACCTGCGGCAAACCCGTTGTCGCGGCGATCAATGGTACGGCACTGGGAGGCGGCCTCGAACTGTGCCTTGCCTGCCACTATCGCGTCGCCGCCGATAATCCGAAAGCGAAATTAGGCCAACCCGAGGTCCAGGTTGGATTGCTGCCAGGTGCTGGTGGCACGCAACGACTGCCGCGAATGATCGGTCTCGAGGCAGCGCTGCCGTTGCTGCTACAGGGCACGCACCTGTCGCCCGCCAAAGCGGCCGAGATGGGCATTATCAATGCACTGGTCGAACCGGGCCAGGAAGTCGCTGCTGCCAAACAATGGATTATCGACGGCGGCGAAGCCGTGCAGCCGTGGGACAAGAAGGGATTCAGGGTGCCTGGTGGCGCCGGCCTTATGAATCCGAAAGCAATTCAAACGCAGATGTTTGGCACGGCGTTGCTGCAAAAAACGACCAACCATAACTACCCGGCGCCGATAGCGATCATGTCAGCGGTCTACGAAGGTTCGGTGCTACCGATCGACACAGCACTGCGGGTCGAGTCGAAGTACTTCGCGGAGATGCTGACCAATGTCGTGGCGCGCAACATGATTCGTACCTTGTTCGTCAACAAAGGCGCGGCCGACAAGCTTGTTCGTCGCCCGCAAGGTGTCGACAAGAGCAAGGTCACGAAACTCGGCGTGTTGGGTGCCGGCATGATGGGCGCGGGAATCGCCTTTGTCTCGGCTCGCGCCGGGATGCAGGTGGTATTGCTCGATCGCAGCAAGGACGATGCGGAGAAGGGCAAGGACTACTCGCGGAAATTGCTGCAGAAGCGTGTTGATCGCGGTCGCATGACCGCCGAAGCGGCTGCCGATGTGCTCGAATTGATACGCACCAGCGACGATTACGCCGATCTCGAAGGCTGTGAGTATGTGATCGAAGCTGTTTTCGAGGACCGCAGCATCAAGGCCGATGTTACCGCCAAGACGGAAGCAGTCATCGCGAGTGACGCGATTTTCGGATCCAATACCTCGACACTGCCGATCACAGGTCTTGCTGAAGCTTCAGATCGCCCGGAGAACTTCATCGGCATCCATTTCTTTTCCCCCGTTGATAAGATGCCGCTGGTGGAGGTCATCGTCGGTGAGAAGACCAGCGATACGGCCATCGCGAGGACGCTGGACTATATCCAGCAGATACGCAAAACACCGATTGTCGTTAACGACAGCCGCGGCTTTTACACGAGTCGCGTGTTCAGCACCTTTACGCGGGAAGGCATTGCGATGCTCGCCGAAGGTGTGAATCCGGCGCTGATCGAGAATGTCGCGAAGCATGCTGGCATGCCGGTCGGGCCGCTGGCGGTAACGGATGAGGTTACGCTGGAGCTGGCATACAAGATCGGCAAGCAGACGAAAGCCGACCTGGGGGACGACTATGTCGAGACACCGGCCGACGCCGTGATGGAGACGATGGTCGTGGATCTCGAGCGCCGCGGTAAACGATTTGGCGCAGGCTTCTACGAATACTCGGACGACGGCAGTAAGCGTCTCTGGCCCGGGTTGAATGAGAAATTCCCGGTATCCGCTGAACAACCGTCAGCCGAAGAGGTCAAAACGAGGCTGCTGTATGTACAAGCGATTGATGCCGCGCGCTGCCTGGAAGAAGGCGTGCTGACGCATCCTGCGGATGCAGACGTAGGGTCTGTTTTCGGCTGGGGGTTTCCGCCCTATACCGGCGGCACCCTGTCATTCATCGAGACCGAGGGCGTCGAAAAGTTCGTCGCCGAAGCAGATCGACTTGCCAAGGCCTACGGCTCGCGGTTCGCTGTACCGGATGGGCTGCGCGCGATGGCCGAGCGCGGCGAGACCTACTATGCAACGCCCGGAAAAGGTGAAAGCCGTTCGGCCGCCTGAGGAGGTTCCCTGCATGAGTGACATCGTCCTTTACAAGAAGACCGGTGCTGTTGCACTGATTACGCTGAATCGCCCGGACGCGATGAATGCTTTTACCACCGAGTTGTCGTTGCAGCTGCAGCTCGCCCTGGAGCGCGCGGCGGCGGACGATGCCGTCCGGGTTGTAGTCATAACTGGCGAGGGGCGCTGCTTTAGCGCTGGCGCCGACCTGAAATCGGGATTCGAAGGTCGCCCGGTGTTCGGCAAGCTGCAGTACGAGTATCGACCGGTGTTATCTGCTATCGCGACGATGGCCAAGCCAGTCATCGCCGCTGTACCAGGTTCTGCTGCCGGTATTGGCATGTCGATGGCGCTGCATTGTGATCTCATGATCATGGCGGACAATGCATTCCTGTTGTCGCCGTTTACGACGATCTCGCTGGTGCCCGATGGTGGTCTAAGCTGGTTGCTGGTGCGGCAGCTGGGTTATCGCCGTGCGTTTCAACTCAGCGTTGAATCGGAGCGGATACCTGCTGCGCGATGTGTGGAACTTGGTCTCGCCAACAAGGCCGTACCCGCCGAAGAGCTGCGGAGTGCGGCGATGGAGTGGGCTGAGAGCCTTGCAAAGCGTGCACCGCGCTCCCTGGAAGCCACCAAGAAGACGATGCGCCATGCGATCGACAATGACTGGGCGAGCACTTATGGCATGGAAGCTGACTGGCAGCAGGCGCTGGCCGGCAGCGATGACAACGTCGAAGGCGTCGCCGCGTTCTTCGAAAAACGCGAGCCCAGGTTCAAGGGCAAGTAACACGCTACATTTTTCAAGCGAGTGACCATTATGGACAGATTCATATTTGAAGAAGAGCATGAGATGTTTCGCGACAGCGTGCGCAGCTTCATGAAGAACGAGATCGAACCGCACAGCGATCGCTGGCATGAAGCGGGCATCGTGGACAGGGAGGCCTATTTAAAGGCCGGAAAAATGGGCTTCCTGCTGATGTGGGCTGACGAACAGTACGGCGGTATTGGTGTTCGGGATTTTCGCTACGAGCAGATCCTGATCGAGGAGAACGCCCATCATGGCGACGCGGGTTTTTTCATGACGCTGCACAGCCGCCTTGTGGCTCCGTATTTCGATGCGTTTGCGACCGATGAGCAAAAAGCGCGATGGCTACCGAAGTGCATCACCGGTGAGCATATCCTTGCGGTCGCTATTACCGAATCGGGTGCGGGCAGCGACGTCGCAGGCATACGCACGAAGGCTGAGGACAAGGGCGACCACTTCCTGCTGAACGGCTCCAAGACCTATATCTCGAACGGCATCCTGGCCGACCTTGTTGTTGTCGTTGCGCGAACCGATCCGAATAACAGCCATGCACTTTCCCTGTTTGTCGTAGAGCGCGGCATGGAAGGCTTCGAGCGCGGCCAGAACCTGAAGAAGATGGGGTTGAAGAGCCAGGATACGGCCGAGCTTTTCTTCAACAATGTCAAAGTGCCGAAGGAGAACCTGCTGGGCGAATTGCATCGCGGGTTTTACCACCTGATGCACGGCCTCGCCGAGGAACGACTGCTGGGCGCCTGCGGCTATATCGCAAGCGCAGAGGCAGCGTATGACCTGACTTTGGAATACGTCAACGAACGACAGGCGTTCGGCCGGCCGATCGCTGACTTCCAGAACACGCGATTCAAGATGGCGGACATGCGCACGGAACTGGATGTCGGGTACGCGTTTGTCGATCGCTGTGTCGAGGTGCACAACCGCGGGCAGTTGACGGCCGACGATGCAGCGAAAGCCAAGTTGTGGACCAGTGAGCTTGAAGGTCGTGTAACCGACGAGTGTGTGCAGCTGCATGGTGGTGCGGGATACATGGATGAGTACAAGGTCTCACGACTGTATACCAATGCGCGTATCTCGCGTATTTACGCCGGTAGTTCCGAAATCATGCGTGAGATCATCGCACGCTCGATCGGGCTGGATCCGCGCAAGCGGCAGAAAGCCCGAAAAGCGAACGCGGCATAAGAGGGCTGCGTTATGCGAACGGCATTCATCGGGCTTGGTGTCATGGGTTATCCCATGGCTGGATTCCTGTCGAAAGCAGGGCACGACGTTGTCGTGTACAACCGAACCGCCGACAAAGCAGAGGAGTGGGTCCAGGCCTTCGGTGGCCGCAGCGCGCCGACGCCGGCCGCAGCAGCTGAGCATGCAGCGATCGTTTTCTCCTGCGTTGGCAATGACGACGACGTCCGGGATGTAATCCTGGCGCGCAATGGCATTCTGAATGGCATCGCGCCTGGCGCGATCATTGTCGATCACACAACCGCATCGGCGCACCTCGCCCGGCAGATCCACAGCATCGCGGCTGAGAAGTCCGTCGGCTTTCTCGATGCGCCGGTCTCGGGCGGCCAGGCGGGCGCCGAGAACGGGCAGCTCGCGGTCATGGTGGGCGGAGACGATGCAGTTTTTGAGCGCGCGGTTCCCGTCATGGACAGCTACGCGAAAGCGATCACGCACATCGGGCCGACCGGCTCCGGGCAGCTCGCCAAGATGGTCAACCAGATCTGCATCGCCGGCGTAGTTCAGGGACTATCCGAAGGGCTGGACTTCGCCAGTCGCGCCGGTCTCGATCCCGCCGTGGTCATCGAGTCCATCTCGCAAGGGGCGGCGCAGTCCTGGCAGATGGAAAACCGCTGGCGGACGATGGTTGACGGCGAGTTTGACTTTGGTTTTGCGGTGGACTGGATGCGCAAGGATCTGGGGATAGCGCTCGAAGAGGCGACAAGCAACGGTGCTGCGCTGGATTTGACTCGCCTGGTCGATCGCTTTTATGCGGAAGTGCAGCAGATGGGCGGCAATCGCTGGGATACGTCGAGCCTCATCGCGCGCCTGAAAGAACGAAATCCCTGAGCGGAGGTTTCGTAGTACAATTCGTGTCTCACAGGGGTGGTCGCAGGACCTGAGATCCTCATTCCGGCAGGTGCCGGATCCACAGGGAACCCTTAGAACCTGATCCGGTTAATGCCGGCGTAGGAAGGGAATCATGCATCCACGGACCAACAGGCGCTTATTCGGCGCAGCACTATTATTGATATTCGCGTTACCCTCTGCAGCGGCTGAGACTGATGCAGATCCGGTCGATGAGATCATCGTGACAGCGGACTTTCGCGGGCGTTCGATGCAGGAACTCCCCGCGAGCATCACGATTCTGGACGCCGAGTTCATCGAAGCCAACGATGTTCAACATTTCGAAGAGCTGATCGAAGTAGTGCCTAACCTGAACTGGTCGGGCGATGGTCATCGCGCCCGCTATTTCCAGATACGCGGGATTGGCGAGCTCGAGCAGTACCAGGGTGCGCCGAACCCGTCGATCGGTTTTCTGATCGACGACATCGACTTCAGTGGCATCGGTACCGTAGCGACCATGTTTGACGTTGGCACTGTCGAAGTACTGCGCGGGTCACAGGGCAGCCGTTATGGGGCCAACGCCCTGGGCGGATTGATCTATGTAAGAAGCAAGCCTCCCACGGCCGAGCGCGATGGACGCCTGCAGTTTCGCGCCGGTGATGACGATGCGCATGGCGTGGGCCTCGCATTTGGCGGCGCGCTTAATAGCGACGAAAGCCTCCTGTTTAGACTCAGCGCTCAAAAGCACGAAAGCGACGGTTTTCGCAGCAACCGTTTTCTTGGTCGCGACGACACAAATGGCCGCGACGAGTCGTCCTTGCGACTGCGACTTCGCTACAGAGCATCACCGACGCTGGACGCCAATTTTTCGTTGCTCTATAGCGACATAGACAATGGCTACGATGCTTTCTCGCTCGACAACAGTTACGCATTGCTGTCCGATAAACCGGGCCGGGATGCGCAGAAGAGTCTCGGTGCCTCGTTGCGCATTGACTGGACCGGGTTCGAGTCCGTAACCGTGACGTCAATTACAGCATTGGCGGACTCCGACATTGACTTCAGTTTCGATGCGGACTGGGGTAATACCGATAGCTGGGCTCCCGTCACGTACGACTACATTTCCCTGAGTGATAGAACGCGAAGGACGGCCAGCCAGGAAATACGCCTGGCGTCCAACGATATCGCGAGCTTGTTTTCTGGCAGGGCTGACTGGCTCGTGGGACTTTATGTGCAGGAGCTCAAGGACGAGCTGCTGACGCTCAACCAGGGTGACTACTACGACCCTTTTTATGACTTTGCCGATAGTCTCGACGACCGTTTCGGCAGCGACTACGAGGCCAGTAACACGGCGTTGTTCGGCCAGCTCGATGCTTCGCTCAGCGATGCAACACGCCTTGGTTTCGGGCTGCGCGTCGAACATCGCTCAACCCGGTACGCCGATACCGCCGGCCTGACGGTGGGCCCGTCAGAAACGATGTGGGGTGGCGAACTCAGCCTGAGTCATGATCACTCGGCCAGCCTGACGAGCTTCGCCAGCCTGACGAAAGGCTACAAGGCCGGCGGTTTCAACCTCGGACCCGTGCCGACGGGTCGCAGGGCCTTTGAGGCGGAGCTCCTGTGGAGCGTGGAGGCAGGCCTGAAGTCGTCGCTGGCTGACAACGCCCTCAGACTCAATGCTTCAGTTTTCTACAGTCACCGGGACGATCAGCAGGTGCGTACTTCGCTGCAGCTTGTTCCTGGAGATCCTGCCTCATTCGTGTTCTTCACGGACAATGCCGCGCAAGGCAAAACCTTCGGTGCCGAAGCCGATCTTCGGTGGTTTGTCTCGAGTACGCTCGAGTTGTACGCCAATGTCGGCTTGCTCGATGCCCGGTTTGATGAATTCGTGGCGCCGCAGGGAAGTCTCGATGGCCGCTCCCAGGCACATTCGCCGCGTTATACGCTGGCCGCCGGCATCGCATACCGAAGTGACAATGGTTTTTTTGCGCGCCTCGACCTGACGGCCCGCGACGAATTCTATTTTGACGTCAGTCACGATCAAAAGTCTTCCGCTTACGAACTGGTGCATGCGCGCGTTGGCTATGAGGGTGACAGCTGGTCGATGCAGCTGTGGGCGAGGAACCTGTTCGACAAGCGCTATGCGGTGCGCGGCTTTTATTTTGGCAACGAACCGCCCGATTTTCCCGATACACTCTACACGCGGCTCGGCGATCCGCGGCATGTCGGTGTCACCATTGAAAAGAGGTTCAACTAATGCAGGTAGCCGTTGATATCAGTTTGTATCCCCTTGACGCGGACTTTATTCCGCCGATCAAGGATGTCATTGCGCGTCTCAATGAACATGAGGGCCTCGAGGTCCGGACCAACGCGATGAGTACCCAGGTCATCGGCGAGTTTGATGACGTCATGAACGCGCTGCGGCAGGAAATTGGCAGCACATTCGAACAGCTGCCGAAAGCGATCTTTGTCATGAAGATGCTAAACAACCCAGGACAGGTATAGCGGTGGGAGTGCTGGCGGCGCGCCTGCTTGATCAAGCGCTGGCGTACTCCGCACTGGAGATTACCGCCGTGGTCTTCGCGTTCGCCTACCTGGTGCTCGCCATTCGCCAGAACATCTGGTGCTGGCTGTGCGCCGGCATTAGCACGGCGATCTATATCTGGCTCTTCATCGTCGCCAAACTCTACATGGAGTCGGCGCTAAACAGCTTTTATTTCGTAATGGCCGTTTACGGCTGGATGGTCTGGACTTCGGGACGCAACCAGGGGCACGAGCGTGCTGTCGTTCGCTGGCCGTGGCAGACGCACGCTGTGGCTCTGTCTGCGATAGTCGTCATGAGCGCACTGAACGGTTTCTTGCTCACGAAATACACGGATGCCGCTTTCCCGTACATAGATTCGCTGACCACCTGGGCGGCAATCTGGGCAACCTTCCTGGTCGCGCGCAAGGTGCTGGAAAACTGGTGGTACTGGCTCGTGATTGATAGCGCTTCCGTGCTGATCTACTGGGTGCGCGACCTGCAGCTTACATCGCTGTTGTTCGTCGTCTACGTCGTAATGATTCCGTTCGGAATTGCCAGCTGGACGAAGTCCTACCGGGGGCGAGTGCTGTGACGGTCACGGAGTCGCCAGAAGAGGTCATCCGAAGTCTGCCCGATTGGCACGATGCCACCTGGTCCTCTCTTGCCGGCGGCCTGACGAATCGCGTATGGCTGCTCGACAAGCAGGGCAGCAAGGCCGTACTCAAGATTGACGCCGAGCGCCGAACGTTGCCGTTCAATTCAAGGACTGAGGAAGCTGCCGTACAGTCAGCAGCGGCATCTGCAGGGCTTGCGAACCCCGTGCTGTTTGCGGGCGAGCAGGTGTACCTGACTGACTTCGTCGATGGCAGCCAATGGCAACCCACCTCCCTCGATCAGCCCGGAAAGACAGAGCAACTGGCGGCGTCCTTGCGACGCCTGCACACGTTGCCGCTGACAGGTCGCTCGTTCAATGCGATGGGCGCCGCCAAACTATACGCGCAGAGTCTCGAAAGCCCGGACAGGGAGCTAGTCTCACTGTGCCTGCGCATTATCAGAGATACCCGATTGCCAAGTTACCTGTGCTGCTGTCATAACGATCTGGTTGCAGAGAATATTGTGACTACGCCGGGCCTCAAATTCCTGGACTGGGAGTACGCCTGCGACAACGATCCCCTGTTCGATCTGGCAACGATCGTCGAACACCATGAGCTTAGTGACAGCATGGCGCTATCCCTGCTGGACGCGTATTTCGAGGGTTCGGGAGAGCGATGGCAGTCCCGGCTTGCCGAGCAGCAGCGCCTGTACCTGGCATTGTATTACCTGTGGATGGCGTCGCGGACCGAGAGTTCTGAGAAGTTTCTCAGAAGTCTTGGTGGCCGCCTGACTACCAGCTGTTCCTGAGTTCGCGAAGTTTGAGGAACACGGCGCGCTCGTCCGGACTTTCGCCCAGTTCCGGAAACTCATCTGCGAGTTTTTGGACGATCGTCGGATTGCCTGGTCGAAAGAAGGTGTTGATCTCGCGTTCCTGCGCCATTGTGGTAACAAGCGCGTCCTCGGGATCCTGGTTCTCATAGTCTTCGAGCATTTGCCGGGCGGTGTGGTTATCCGGTTCCCTGTCGAGGGTGAAACTCAGGTTGTTCAGCAAGTAGTCGTGCCCCGGGTAGATCCGCGTGTCGTCATCGAGCTTGTCGAGCTGATTCTCGAAGGTCTCGTACAGCTCTGCCGGATGCCCGCCGTTGTGACAGTTGCCGGCGCCTGCGTTAAACAGCGTATCGCCGCTGAACAGACCGGGCTGGTCGGAGTGTGACAACAGGCAGATATGACACATGGTGTGGCCCGGCGTGTCCAGGCATTCCAACTCGACCGACTTGCCGACCTTGATCACGTCTCCTGCACCCACGCCGACATCGACGTTTGCTATGCGATTCTTCGCGTTCTTGTGGGCAATGAGTTTCGCATCGGTCGCCTTGACGAGGCCCTTGTTACCGCCCGTGTGATCTCCGTGTTCATGCGTATTCAGGATCTGCGTAATCGTCCAGCCTTTGTCGCGCGCAACTGCAAGGCATTTCCTGAAGTCCAGAGGGTCGATCGCCAGCGCCTCGCCCGTCTCGCCACACGCGATCAGGTAGTTGAAATTGCGATACGCGTTACCGGTCCAGACCTGCTCGACGATCACTGTGAACCTGCCTCCTCGTTCCGGTCGTAAACTTTCTCACCGCCAACCCAGGTCTGTAGCACCTGGATATCGTCAATTTCCGACGCCGGTACGGTGAAGTAGTTGCGATCGATCAGGATGAAGTCAGCCCATTTGCCTGGCTCGAGGCTGCCCAGCCGCTCTTCCTGCCGTGCGGCATAGGCCGCCGCCAGCGTAAACGAGTGCAGGGCTTCCGCCCGCGTCAGCGCCTGGTCAGCATACCAGCCACCTTCAGGCTCGCCGTCGCGTCCCTGGCGCGTTACCGAGGCATACAGGCCATGAAACGGGTTCGACAACTCGACCGGGAAATCGGAGCCGTTGGCAAGAACCGCTCCGGAATCAAGCAACCGTCGCCAGGCATAGCCGCCCAGGATCCTTTCCGGTCCGATGCGATCCTCCGCCATGTTCTTGTCACTGGTTGCGTGCGTCGCTTGCATCGACGCTATGACGCCCAGTTCGGCAAAGCGCGGGATGTCAGAAAGCTGGATGATCTGTGCATGCTCGACGCGGTTACGCAGCGGCGAGGGCTTGCCCTGTTGCGCCTCGTCGAAGGCGTCGAGTGCCATACGGTTGCCGAGGTCGCCGATGGCATGAATTCCTACCTGGAAGCCGAGATCGTTGGCCTTCTTTACAAAGGCATTGAGTTCCTCCTGGGTCCAGAAGGGCAGACCACGGTTTTCAGCATCATCGGAGTAGGGCTCGATCATCGCCGCGCCGCGACTGCCTAGCGCGCCGTCGGAATAGAGTTTGACTGATGCGATCTCGAGACGATCGTTGCCATAGGCGTACAGCGGTTTGCCGATCGCGTCGAGAACATCGCCGGCTCCGCCCGTCATCGCATAGATACGTATGTCGAGCTCGTCGTTGTCGGCCATCGACAAATAGACTTCGGCAGTCATAATGCCGATGCCGGCGTCGTGGACGCCTGTTATTCCTTCGGCAACGAGGGCATCAACGGCGGTGAGCAGCGCGGCGCGGTAGTCCTCTTTGTTGGGCGGAGGAAGGTGCTGTCCGATAAGGCCCATCGCCTTGTCGATAAAAATACCGGTGGCCTGGCCGTTGTCGTCTCGCAGAATCTTGCCGCCAACAGGGTCCGCCGTGTCATTGTTAATTCCGGCAATCTTCATGGCCGCGCTGTTTGCCCAGCCCGCGTGACCGTCGATCCGCCGCAGCCAGACAGGCCGTTCACTCACAACCGCATCGATCTGGGCCGCTGTCGGAAACTCCTGGACCGGCCAGAGGACCTGGTTCCAGCCGCGCCCCAGTATCCACCGCCTGTGCGCAAAGCGCTTCGCGTAGTCGCCGATACGCATCGTCGCGTCAGTGACGCTCGGTGTACCGTTCAGATCGAGGTTGCTCTTGAGCTGTCCGAGACCCAGTACATGCGCGTGTGCGTCAATCAGTCCGGGCAATACGGTCAGTCCGCCACCGTCCATGCGGTTTTCGGCGGCACTGCCCTCCAGAAGGTCATCATCACCAAGCGCGACGACTTTGCCGGCATCGTCAAAAACCAGCACCGAAAATTCGCGGATGCCCTCGTCGGTGGAGGTGTAGCCGCTCACGTTGTGCAGCCACGTATCGGCGGTCGCAGTGGCAGAAAAGACTGTAAGAAGAAGCAAGCAAGATACTGGATTCAATAATTTCATAGATACGGGTCAGCCATTCTTGGCGGTTTCTGATTTTTGCATCGCGTCGTGACGATGCGCGAAAGTCGCGGACACGATACCATGGACTCTTGTGATCGCGGCATGTGAGGAAATGCCCGGTGACACAATCCTGGAGTAGCGTATGAAGAAGTCGCTGTCGTTATTGAGCGAAGACGAGGTGATTTACGGGATCGACCTTGATATCGAAGCCGCCAAAGTGACGATCGTTGGCGGCGAAGACGTGTTCGACTAGTGCGCCTGGTCAGCTTCGAGCACGAGGGTCGACAGAGCTATGGCGTCGCAGTCGAGGGCGGCGTGCACGAGGTCAGTGACGCACTTCGGCAGCGTTTCGCAGACCTGCGCGCGGTCATCGAAGCTGGCGCATCGGCTGAGCTGCTTGCAGACAGCGGCGGCAAGGAGTTCGCCGCAGACGAGGTGCGTTTTCTACCCGTCATAACGAATCCCGACAAGATCCTCTGCGTGGGCGTGAATTACCGCCCGCATATAGAGGAGATGGGGCGTGAAGTGCCCGATCATCCCGTGGTGTTCGTGCGCTTTCGGGGCAGCCTGGTTGGTCACGACGAGCCAATTGTCCGGCCTGACGTTTCCGAACAGTTCGATTTCGAGGGTGAACTGGCTGTCGTTATCGGCCGCCGGGCGCGCCATGTGTCGCGAGAATCGGCGCTCGACTATGTTGCCGGTTACTGCTGTTTCATGGATGGCTCTATTCGGGACTGGCAGCGCCACACGCCGCAGTTCACTCCCGGAAAGAACTTCCACCAGAGCGGTGCAATGGGTCCTTGCCTCGTTACCAGTGACGACATTGAAGATCCTTCGACACTCAGCCTTACCACGCGGGTCAACGGCAATGTGATGCAGCGCGGCCAGGTGTCCGACCTGGTCTTCGACATTCCTCACCTGATCGAGTACTGCTCGACATTTGCGGAATTGCTGCCTGGCGATGTTATAGCGACGGGAACGCCGGGCGGCGTAGGCGCGGCAAGAACGCCGCCTGCCTGGCTAACGGCTGGGGACGTCGTCGAAGTTGAAATTCCCGGCATCGGGCTGCTCAGGAGTCCTGTCGTGGACGAGGTTGGCCGATAAGCGCGCTAAGCGTTGATTTGACAGGCAAAGCTTAACAAGCCGGGCTGTTGCGTTTGTGCCACAAAAACAACATCGCTTTTCGCTTTTGGTTCAGATGCCGCCTAAAGGTTTGACAAATCGTGGTATTTCTGCGAATTTGAACGCTACGCAAACGTAGCCTTTCCACAACACTCTGGCTACTGCGGAAAATCAGAACACCTTCAGGTACGACTTGGCGGGGGATTCAGGGGGCCAAGAACCACGTGCTAACGTAGGTTTGGAAAAAGCGGTTTCGCAAGAAGCCGCTTTTTTTTGTTCGTGATTCCTGTTGCGATAGTGTCATCGCAAACTTGTCGACCAGTCGCCAAATGCAGCGGCAATTTTCCCCGGTGATTCGTTCCGGAGTAAAGTGACTGCCGCCACCAGAGCACATACAGCACATGGTCGATCACATTCGTATTCCGCAGCACAGGGAAAAGTAGACATGCAGGGAAAATGGCTCGCCACAGTACTTGTTTGCGCCGCATTTTCTGCCGACGGGCAAGTACTCGACGACAAAGAAAAGCGTATGGTCGAGTGGATAGATAGCCATGCGGAAGAGGCT
>CAYTTZ010000036.1:0-19734 GCA_964440945.1 uncultured Woeseiaceae bacterium | reverse complement strand
GTCCGGAACAATCTGTAAGCTATGTGTCGAGCATTACAGGAAAGGGCGCCCTTGTGGCGCCCTTTTTGTTTGTCCGTGTGTTGGGGTGAGTTCGAACCGCCGAAGGTGGTTCACAAGATCGCAGGAAGCGATTTTGGACGCCGCAGGCGCCCATCGAGCGAGCGCCGTAAGGCCCGGTTCATTCCACCCATCA
This sequence comes from uncultured Woeseiaceae bacterium, assembly GCA_964440945.1. Lineage (GTDB taxonomy): Bacteria > Pseudomonadota > Gammaproteobacteria > Steroidobacterales > Woeseiaceae > UBA1847. The sequence goes on along the minus strand of CAYTTZ010000036.1, from coordinate 19,541 downwards.
CTTCCAAGCCCTTGTTTCCACAGGGCTCCTAAGTACATCTCCGAATGGCTGGCAGTAGTTGCGTCCTGAGACTATACGGCCATCGGCGCATACCACCGTGCGCCAGAGCAATACAGGAGGGAAACGGTCATGCGCATGTTGTCACGCACCGTTCTCGCACTTTTTCTATTACTGCTTGCGACCTCAGCGGTCGCCGGCGATTTTCAAAAGGGCTGGAAGGCCTATAGCTCGACCGACTATGCGGCCGCGCTAGTGGAGTGGCAGGACATTGCAGACGCCGGTGACGTCAACGCGTGTTATGGCATGGGCCTTCTGTATGGCAATGGTTTCGGTGTCGACTTGAATGATGACCTGGCGTTGAAGTACTACCTGGCTGCCGCCGGGAAAGGCCACGCTGAAGCGCAGTACAGCCTCGGCATCATGCATCAAAACGGTTGGGGCGTTCCGATTGACGAGGAAGAGGGTGTCAAGTGGTACCTGTTGGCGGCTGACCAGGGTATCGTCGGCGCGCAGCTGGCGCTCGGCCGCGTCCTCGCCATGGATTTCACCGACAAGTACGATGCTGTTGAAGCCTACAAGTGGTTCGGGCTAGCCCATAAATCCGGCGACCTCGATGCCAAGGCGAAGCTGGAGTTTCTCGAAACGAGGATGACGCCAGAACAAATCTCGGAAGCTAACGCCCGTATCGATTCCTGGGTAAGCAGTCACGCAACGCTCTTTTCGAGCTAGCGAGCTTAGAGTCAATATCAAGCAGCGTCCGGCTGGAGTTCGGGCGCTGCTTTTTTGAATGCGGGCGATTCGTTGCAGGCATCAACAATGCGCACCAGCTTTGGAAACGAATCCAGCGGTACCTCGAAGCGTCGCGCGTTGTACATTTGCGGTACGAGAAATGCGTCAGCCAGTGTCGGTGTATCGCCGAATACGCATGAGCCGTCGCCGGCCAATTGCTCCAGCGCAGCGAAGCCCTCGTTTATCCAATGCGCGTACCAGTCTTCTCCGGCCTTTTTGTCGGCACCGAGTTTATCCCTGAGGTATTGCTGCACGCGCAGGTTGTTCAGCGGGTGGATCTCGCAAGCGATCAGGTTGCAAAAGCTGCGCACCTGGGTGCGAGACGGCTCGTCGGTCGGTAACAACGGGGTCTCCGGATAGCGCTCCTCGAGGTATTCGAGAATTGCCATTGATTGCGCAATACCCAGTTCACCGTCCTGCAGGAAAGGCACCAGCATCTGCGGGTTGATCGCCCGGTACGCGTCGGCTCGATGCTCTGCAACGCCAGGTGCCAGCGATACTGAAACTGTCTCGTAGGGCAGGTTCTTGAGGTTCAGTGCGATGCGCACACGATACGCAGCCGATGAGCGCCAGTAACTGTATAGCGTGATCGGCATTCAGTACTGCTCCACCGCCTGGTCGATTGCCCCGAAAATCGAGACCCCGCTGGCGTCGCACATTTCGATGCGAATGCGGTCTCCGAATTTCATGAATGATGTCGTCGGCTTGCCGTCGTTAATGGTCTCGATCGTGCGAATCTCGGCGATGCAGGAGTAGCCGACGCCACCGTCGGAGATGGGTTTTCCCGGGCCGCCGTCAAGCTTGTTCGATACGGTTCCCGAGCCGATGAGCGCCCCCGCACCGAGCGGACGAGTCTTGGCGGCGTGGGCAACCAGCTGGCCGAAGTCAAAGGTCATATCGATGCCGGCATCCGGTCGGCCGAAAAGGCTGTCATTGAGCGTCGACAATAACGGCAGGTGTACCCTGGCATCCCGCCACGCATCCCCCAGTTCATCGGGCGTGATCGCGACCGGCGAAAATGCGCTCGACGGTTTGGACTGAAAGAAGCCGAAGCCTTTCGCGAGCTCGCCCGGAATGAGATTGCGAAGCGACACGTCGTTGACGAGCATTATCAATTGGATATGGTGCACTGCGTCCGCTGCCGAGATGCCCATTGGTACGTCGTCGGTGATAACCACGATTTCCGCTTCGAAGTCGATTCCCCAGGCCTCATCGGCTACGGGAATATCGTTACGCGGACCGAGGAACGCGTCGGAACCACCCTGGTACATCAGGGGGTCGGTCCAGAACGTAGCGGGCATTTCGGCGCCGCGGGCTTTGCGGACAAGCTCGACATGATTGACGTAGGCGGAACCGTCGGCCCATTGATAAGCGCGTGGCAGAGGCGATGCGCAAACGGCTTCGTCGAACGACAGTCCCTCCCCGGCATCGACTTTCGCACTGAGCGCATGCAGCGCCGGTCGAGTCGTCTCCCAGTCATCGAGTGCAGCTTGTAGCGTCATAGCGATATCGTCCGCCGGCAAATAGCGCTCGAGGTCACGGGACACGACGACGAGGTGGCCGTCACGGCCGTGCTTGATTGATGCGAGTTTCATTATTGGTCGCCCCTGAATTCCAGTTCGTGCAACCACGCCGCATGGCGAGGTGCCTTTTTGGTCACGCTCCATTCCTCGAGCATCGCTGGTGCAACGCGTTTGAGCTCATCTATCTGCTCCTGGGTCTGCGTGTTCGCGACGAGTTCGAGCCGATGTCCGTTCGGGTCGAAAAAATAGATCGACTGAAAAATGCCGTGATTGGTTGGCCCGATGACCTCGATGCCTTCGTTCTCGATATGCTTCTTTGCGGCGAGCAGGGCATCGTAGTCCTGCACTTCGAACGCAATGTGCTGCACCCACGCAGGAGTATTGCGATCCCGGTCCATATCGGGGCGGGTCGGTAGTTCGAAGAAGGCGATGACATTGCCCATGCCACATTCAAGGAACACGTGCATGTAAGGATCCGGTTCCTTGGTCGACGGAACCTGGTCCTCGGCAAAGGCTACCGTGAATTCCATGTTCAGCACGCGCTGATAGAACTCCACGGTTTCCTTGGCATCTTTGCAGCGATAGGCAACGTGGTGAATGCGCTTGAGATTCATAACTTGCTCCTGTCAGGCGCCGGCGTCGACAATGCCGCGGGCTACCTGGTCGCGCTCGATAGACTCGAACAACGCTTTGAAATTGCCCTCGCCAAATCCTTCGTCTTTCTTGCGCTGAATAAACTCGAAGAACGTCGGGCCAACCATGTTGGCTGAAAATATCTGCAGCAACAAGCGTGCTTCACCATCTTCGGTTGTACCGTCGAGCAATATACCCCGGGACTTGAGTTGTTCGATCGGCTCGTCGTGCCCGGGCAAGCGTTCCTCCAGCATCTCGTAGTATGTGTCCGGCGGTGCTGTCATGAATTCGATACCCCGTTTTGCCAGACGATCCCAGCACTCGTACAGGTTGTCGCACGAAAGTGCGATGTGTTGGATGCCCTCACCGTTAAACGCCATCAGGTATTCCTCGATCTGACCGGTGCCTCGTGAGGCCTCTTCGTTCAACGGTATGCGAATACGTCCGTCCGGAGCCGACATGGCCTTCGAGAGCAATCCGGTGTGCTTGCCCTTGATATCAAAGTACCGAATCTCGCGGAAGTTGAAGATCTGTTCGTAGAATTCCGCCCAGAAATTCATGCGGCCGCGATAGACGTTGTGCGTCAGGTGGTCAATCTCCAGGAAGCCGCAGCCCTCCGGATGCCGCTCTACGCCCTCGAGAAACTCGAAGTCGATGTCGTAGATGGTCGCGCCTCGTGCATACCGGTCAATGAGGTATAGCGGTGCGCCGCCAATGCCTTTGATCGCAGGCAGTCGCAACTCCATCGGCCCGGTGGCTATCTCCAGGGGCTGTGCACCCAGTTCGAGGGCACGGTTGTACGCTTTGTGTGCGTCCTTTACGCGAAACGCCATGCCGCAGGCCGACGGCCCGTGTTCCTGGGCGAAGTAATAGGCAGGGCTGCCCGGCTCGCGGTTGATGATGAAATTGATATCGCCCTGGCGATACAGCGTTGCGTCCTTCGAACGGTGATGGGCAACGGCCGTGAATCCCATCAATTCGAACGCCGCCTCAAGAACGCCAGGTGCGGGCGAAGCAAATTCGACAAACTCGAAGCCGTCGAGGCCCATGGGGTTTTCGAACAGGTCAGTCATCGGGAAATCCTCGTCTGCGTACGTTAATAAACTTTTCGACATTATGAGCGGATTATTAGAAAAAAGGGCCCGAATTGTCTAATAAGAGCGTATATTATGGAACATAAAGTTCAATAAAAGTCATTAACAGAAAGTACAGTGCATATGAAGCTGACAAGGGCAGACCGCAAGCTGCTGGAGGAGCTGCAGCGCGACGCGACCCGCAATCAAGCCGAGCTGGCGGAGATCGCCGGCATGTCGCGAACTTCCTGCTGGCGTCGCATTCGCGATTTCGAAGAGGCCGGCCTGATTCAGCGGCAGGTTGCGCTGCTCAATCCGAAAATTGTCGGGCTGAATATCCAGGTCCTGCTGCTGGTTACCATGACAGAGCACACCGATGAGAACCGGCAGAGTTTTGAGCATCATGTGTCGTTGCTACCCGAGGTCACCGAGTGCTTTTCAGTCTCCGGCGACCGGGACTACCAGCTGCATGTCGTCGTTGAAGACATGGACTCCTACAACGATTTTCTTAACGGCCAGATCCTGCGACATGCCGCTGTGCGTTCGGCGAGTTCGACGTTTGTGCTGCGACGTGTCAAGTACTCTACGGCGCTACCCGTGCCGGCCAGCTAGGCCCCGTAAGGCGCGCGCTTTTGCCGAATGCGTCGGCATCGGGATCAAGCAAGCGTGATGTAATGCACGGTTTTAAAAAAATGTTTTTGCGTTGTATTTTCACAACAGAATGCCCAGGGATTCTAACCTCCACCGAACACGCGCTGTAGCGAAACTGCACGTTTTGAAGTGCCGTTTCCTCTTTACATAAATTTGCGGTGCCGGTCACTGGCGCGCTGCACGTCGCTTTGCTACTTCTTTAGTCGTCGGTTTGTTTTGAGATAGCTACGGGGCGAGGACAATGAGAGGACTGGTAATTTTAGGGGTGGCGCTGCTGGTCGGCTGCGCGCCAGTACAGACACTCGAGGAACTGGAGGTTGCAGCACTGCAGTCCGGCGACTGGTCGGCGGTCACGATGCGAGAGCAGAGCATCGCGCGACGCAACCAGCAACGCGGCATGAATTGCGGCTCTGGTGCGATGGCGGTTTGCGTAGATCGTATGCATGACGTCGTCTGCGAATGCATGTCCCGGCAGGACATGGAGTACATGTTAAGCGGACGGTAGCAGGGTAACCGCGCCTGGCGAGACTGCGGTCAGGCAGACGCCAATAACGTAACAGACAGTCGAGGAAGCACGGCGTTGCGACGGTCAATCGTGGCCTCGGATGGTCCGGCTGTCGAGAACGCCACGTGCCATTCCGTCGGGTTCCTCGTTTCCGGCAACTGCAGGTTGAGCGTTTCACCATAACGATTAATCAGGATAGCCAGCGCACTGCCAGGTTCTGCCGTGCTGGTTTCCTCGATCAGCACCGCAAAGGCATTACTCACAGCCCATTCTTCGCTCTTTTTTGCCTCGCCGTGCTTGTTGATCCAGCGAATTTCGATGTTGCCAGGACCCTGCTTCAAAAGCCCATGCACATAATCATCGATTCGCAATAAGGAGTGCTCGCGTCGCAGCCATATCAGGTCGCGGACCTGCTCCAGGAATTCCGGGTCATCGTCATTCAGCGACCAGTCTAGCCAACAGGTTTCATTGTCCTGCGCATAGCCGTTGTTATTGCCTTTTTGCGTGTGGCCAAATTCGTCGCCAGCAAGAAGCATCGGCGTGCCTTGCGACAGCAACAAGCTGGCCATCATGTTCAGTCGTTGGCGTCGCCTGGTTGCGTTGATGGATGCATCGTCTGTCTCGCCCTCGACGCCGTAGTTGCCACTGTAGTTGTTGGAATGGCCGTCACGATTGTCTTCGCCGTTGGCTTCGTTGTGTCGATGCTCGTAGCTGACCGTGTCACGCAGCGTAAAGCCGTCGTGGGCGGTAATAAGATTTACGCTCGCGAGGGGACGGCGCAGGCTTCGTTCGAACAGGTCGGCGGAGCCGCGAAGACGCATCGCCAGGTCGCCGCTCTTGCCGTCGTCGCCACGCCAGAACTGCCGCACGTCGTCGCGAAATCGATCGTTCCACTCGGCCCAGCGCGGTGGGAAATTGCCAAGCTGGTAGCCGCCCGGACCTGGATCCCACGGCTCGGCAATGAGCTTCGCATCGCGAAGATTAGGGTGATTGCTGATGTCCGAGAGCACCGGGTGTGTTGCTGAAAACCCGTCCCTGCGCCTTCCGAGTACAGTCGCAAGGTCAAATCGGAAGCCGTCGACGCCCATCACTGTCGCCCAGTAGTCCAGGCTGTCGAGCATCATCTGGCGGACGCGTATGTGGTCGAAGTCCAGCGTGTTGCCGCAGCCGGTGTCGTTGACATAGCTGCTTTGGTCACTGGGTTCCGTACGGTAATAGGTCAGGTTGTCTATGCCGCGGAATACCAGTGACGGTCCCAGGTGGTTACCTTCACCCGTATGGTTGTAGGCGACGTCGAGTATCACCTCAAGACCCGCTTCGTGGAGTGCGCGCACCATGTCACGAAACTCGGTAACGCTGTCGCCGCGCGCGTAACGTTGCATCGGCGCGAAGAAACCGACCGAGTTATAGCCCCAGAAGTTACGCAGTCCTTGTTCCGCAAGATGATGCTCGTCCACAAAGGTATGCACAGGCATGAGCTCGATGGAGGTTACGCCCAGCGCCTTCAGGTATTCGAGAACCTCCTTGTGGCGCAGGCCATCGAAAGTACCGCGCGCCGCTTCGTCGACCGCCGGGTGGCGCATCGTGTAGCCGCGCACATTGCACTCGTAAAATACGGTATCCGCCCACGGCGTTCTCGGCGCCGACACGATGCGGTCGGTAATCGTCTCGCGTACAACACTCTTCGGAACGTAGGGGGCGCTGTCCTCACTGTTGATCGCGATTTCGCCGTTGTCGTTGACGTAGTCAAAAACGGCAGGGTGCCACTGTAGATCACCTGCTATTTCGCGCGCGTAGGGATCGAGCAGGAGTTTGGCCGCGTTGCAACGCAGCCCTTTGCCGGGGTCGTAAGGACCATGAACGCGGAATCCATAGCGCTGTCCGGCCCCGCAACCTGGCAAGTAGCCATGCCATACGCCGTCGGTACATTCAGGCATATCGTGAATCTGCACCTGCTGGCCGTCCGCCGAGAACAGGCATAGCTCGATGCCATCTGCGACAGCCGAGTACACGGCGAAATTTGTCCCGGAACTGTCCGGAGTCGCTCCCAGTAACTCAGGGTTGCCGGCGTGCATCAATCCGCTTTACGGCTGACAGGCTGTAGCTGCCAGATATCCTCGTTATAGTCACGCATGGTTCGGTCAGTCGAGAACTGGCCGGATGACGCCGTGTTAAGAATGCTCATGCGTGTCCAGCCTTCGACGTCCCGATAGGCCTCCTCGACAGCAGCCTGCGCATCGATGAAGCTACGGAAATCCGCCGCTGTCATCCAGGCATCGGCAGGCTCGCGGATGGACTGCAGAACCGCGTCAAAAACTCCCGGCTCGAAACGGTTGAAATGTCCGCTCTCGATCAGGTCGATGACGCGACTGAAATCTTCATCGTTATCGATAATCGCCTGCGGATTGTAGGAACTGCGCTGTTCATTGATCTCATCTACGGTTAATCCGAACAGGAAGAAATTCTCTTCACCGACCGCTTCGCGGATTTCGACGTTTGCGCCATCCAGGGTTCCGACCGTTATTGCGCCATTCATCATGAACTTCATATTCCCGGTGCCGGACGCTTCTTTACCGGCGGTCGAAATTTGTTCGGACAGTTCCGCTGCCGGACAGATGAGTTCCATGGCCGTAACGTTGTAGTCCGGGTAGAAGATCAGCTGTAGCTTGCCGTCCATAGCCGGGTCTGAGTTGATGACGCGCGCGACGTTATTGATGCACTTGATGATGTTCTTCGCCATGACGTAGCCAGGCGCGGCCTTGCCACCGATGATAATCGTTCGCGGCGCAACAACGTCGCCATTGCCGCGTCGGATGACCTCGTACAGGTGAACCGCGTGCAACAGGTTAAGTAGCTGCCGCTTGTATTCGTGTATTCGTTTAACCTGCACATCAAAGAGCGTCGCGGGATCCACGTGTAGCCCGGTCTTTGCCTCGAGATCGCGGGCCAGGCGTACCTTGTTCCTGAGCTTGACCGCGCGCCAGGACTTTTGAAACGCCTTTTGGTCGGCGAATTTCTTCAACTTCTCAAGTTCGTCGAGATCCGTGGTCCAGCCATCACCGATCTTTTTGGTAATGAGTTTTGCGAGATCCTTGTTGCAGGCAGCGAGCCAGCGCCGCGGCGTGACGCCATTGGTCTTGTTGTTGAATTTTTCCGGCCACATCTCCGCGAAATCGCGGAACAGTCCTTCTCGCAGCAATTTCGAATGCAACGCCGCAACGCCGTTAACCGAGAAGCTGCCGACAATGGCGAGGTACGCCATGCGAATCATAGGCTCGCTGCCTTCGGCGATCAGTGACATGCGTGCGATGCGCTCGTTGTCGCCGGGCCAGCGCTGGCTTACCTCGACAATGAAGCGAGCGTTGATCTCGTAGATGATATCGAGAATGCGTGGTAGCAGTCGCCGAAACATCGACACCGGCCACATCTCGAGAGCCTCGGGCAACAGCGTGTGGTTCGTATAGGCCATAGTGTTGCGAGTAATGTTCCACGCGTCGTCCCAGTCCAGTTCGTAGTCATCGACGAGCAGACGCATCAGCTCTGCAATGGCGATCGCCGGGTGCGTGTCATTGAGCTGGTAGCAGTTCTTCTCCGCATACTTGGAGAAGTTCGCGCCATGGGCTTTGGTCCAGTTACGAAGCTGGTCCTGCAGGCTGGCGGAGGCCAGGAAATACTGCTGTTTCAGCCTCAGCTCCTGGCCGTTTTCCGTTGTGGCGTTCGGGTATAACACCATCGTGATATTTTCTGCGGCGTTCTGCGAGGCCACAGCTTCGGCGTAACTGCCTGCATTGAACTCACCGAGGTCGAAAGCGTCGGTTGCGGATGCTGACCAAAGCCTGAGCGTGTTGACGACGTCGTTGCGGTAGCCGGGAATCGGTACGTCGAACGGAATAGCGAGAACGTCCTGCGTGTCGATCCACGCGTAGCGCGTCTTGCCCGAAGCGTCAGCGTAGAGCGCGCTGCGTCCACCAAAGCGCACGGTCTGCGCAAACTCGATCCGCTCGATCTCCCAAGGAAAGCCCTCCCGGAGCCAGGAATCAGGTTCCTCGATCTGGTGGCCGTTCTCGATACGCTGGTGAAACATCCCATAGTGGTACCGAATGCCATAACCGATGACGGGCAGCCCGAGGGTCGCGCAGCTGTCGAGGAAGCAAGCAGCGAGTCTTCCGAGGCCGCCGTTGCCAAGACCCGCATCTTTCTCGCGCTCGTAAACATCCTCGAGGTTGAGGCCCAGCCGTTCGAGCGCCTCGGACGTTGCGTCTTCGATATCCAGGTTCAATAAGGCATTGCGCAACAAGCGGCCCATCAGGAATTCGAGCGATATATAGGCCACACGGCGGCGATCGTCGCGCTGCGTCGCTTTGCGAGTTTGCGCCCAACGTTCCATGAGCCTGTCGCGTGCGGCGAATACGACCGCCTGGTACAGGAACGGGGACTTCTTGCTGATTGTCTGCCGGCCCAGCATGCGGCCGAAATAATGGGTAAAATCTTCGAGCATCGCATCGGCTGTCATCGGCAGACTTGGTGTCTGCAGTAGTTCGATATCGCCGATACCGGATGTCTCTTCTTTCTTCGCGGCCATCTGTCAGTCTCCTTACTGTGCCGGCTGAAGTATCAGCGTTGCCAGCGGCGGCAATGTCAGGCCCAGGCTGTGCGAACGGCCGTGGCTGCTAGTGTCATCCGCCGATAATGAACCTGGCCCAACGCCGCTGCCGCCATAGTGTTCGTCGTCGGAATTGATCAGCATCTTGAAATCACCGCCAGAGGGCACGCCGATCCGGTAGTCATGCCGAACGATCGGCGTCAGGTTCACGACGCAGACGACATAGCCGCCGTGTCGGTCACGCCGGATCCAGCTCAACACGCTGCTGTCACGGTCACTATAGTCAATCCATTCGAAACCCGCCCCGTCGAAATCGACTTCGTACAGCGCCGGGGTGTCCTTGTAGACGAGATTCAGGTCGCGGACCAGGCGCTGCACACCTCGGTGAGGTGCATGTTCCAGCAGGTGCCAGTCGAGCGACTGATCATGATTCCATTCGTCTCGTTGCGCAATCTCGTTGCCCATAAACAAGAGCTTTTTGCCCGGATGGCCGAACATGACTGCATAGTAGGCACGCAGGTTCGCAAACTGCTGCCATTCGTCACCAGGCATGCGTCCCAGGATCGAGTGTTTGCCGTGTACGACCTCGTCATGCGACAGGGGCAACATGAAGTTCTCCGTGAAAGCGTACACCAGCCCGAACGTCATCTTGTCGTGGTGGTACTTGCGATTCAGCGGATCCTCGGATATGTACAGCAAGGTGTCGTTCATCCAACCCATGTTCCATTTGTAGGTAAAGCCGAGACCGCCGGCGTGCACGGGCTGCGAGACACCAGGCCAGGCGGTGGACTCCTCTGCGTAAGTCGTCGCACGATGCGCGTGCACTTCGGTGTTCAGCCGGCGCAGGAAGGCGACGGCCTCGAGGTTCTCCCTGCCGCCGTGCTCGTTGGGTATCCATTCGCCTTGCTTGCGGGAGTAGTCGAGATACAGCATCGAGGCGACCGCATCGACGCGCAGGCCATCAATATGGAATTCGTCGATCCAATACAGGGCGCTGCCGATCAGGTAGTTCATTACCTCGCGACGCCCGAAATTGAAGATCAACGTGCCCCAGTCGGCGTGCTCGCCCTTGCGCGGGTCCGCGTGCTCATAGAGTGCCGTGCCGTCGAATCGTCGCAGCCCGTGTTCGTCGCTCGGGAAGTGCGCAGGGACCCAGTCCATGATCACAGCGATACCGTGGGCATGGCATCGATCGACAAAATAACGAAAATCGTCCGGGTTGCCAAAGCGCTGTGTCGGGGCAAACAGGCCGACGGGCTGGTAACCCCACGATCCGTCAAACGGGTGTTCAGAGACCGGCAGTAGTTCGACGTGCGTGAAGCCCATGCTGACAACGTAATCCACGAGCTCATGCGCGAGGTCGCGGTAGCTCAGGTAACTGCCGTCGTCCTTGCGGCGCCAGGATCCGAGATGAACTTCGTAGACGCTAACCGGCTGGCCAAGGTCAGGCTCAGTTGTCAGGCGGCCCATCCATTCGCCATCCTGCCAGTCGAAATCACTCGTGAAAACAATCGACGAGTTGCCAGGCGGTGCCTCATGGTAGGCGGCGTAGGGATCTGACTTCAGCGGCAGCAGATTGCCGTCCTTGTCATGGATTTCGTATTTGTAGAGTGCGCCGTCGCCGACTGCCGGGATGAATATTTCCCAGATACCGTTCGCCGGGTGCAGGCGCATAACGTGTCGCCGGCCATCCCATTGATTGAAGTCTCCGACAACGCTTACTCGTGCCGCATTGGGTGCCCAGACCGCAAATCGTGTGCCGGCGACGCCCAGCAGCTCGCAGGGGTGCGCGCCGAGTTTGCGGTACACGTACTGATCGGATCCTTCGCCCAACAGGTACAGGTCCATCTCGCCGAGAGCCGACGGGAATCGATAGGTATCCTCTACGATCAGCGGGTCGCCGGACGAATAGCTTACGCGCAATGCGTAACGGCGAATTCTGGATGGCATCGGACACTCGAAAAGTCCGCCGTCATGGATCTTCTGCATGTCGCCGAGCTTGCTACCGCTGCCGTCGATGAGTTCGACCGAGACGGCGTCCGGCTGCAACGTTCGCACAACGCGACCAGTCGGCCCGTTGTGCGGGCCGAGGACGGAAAACGGATCGTTGTGGCGGCCCGCTACCAGCGCCTCATATTCGGGATTACTTGTCATTGTCTTCGCCATGGCCGGATATTGTACGGAGCCGTGCGGCTCCGTATGTGGCTATCGTGTGAAATGCAGCTGCTGGCCCAGCATATCCGGGGTCACCAGCGTAAGGCCGCTTTCGGTCACGCGAAAGCCGCGCTCGCGGTCGGCGTCGTGATCGACGCCGATCTCGGTGCCAGAAGGAATAACGGAACCACGATCGATAATGGCCCGATTGATGTTGCAGTGCTCGCCAATATTCACGTCCGGTAACACGACAGAATCGTTCACTGTGCTGTAAGACTCGACTACACAACCCGAAAACAACAACGATTTCCTGATGGTGGCGCCGGAAACAACACAGCCGCCCGATACCATCGACTGGACGGCACCGCCCCTTCGGTCCGCGTCATCGAAAACGAACTTGGCCGGCGGCGCCTGCAGCTGGTGCGTCCAAATGGGCCATACCTTGTCGTAGAGGTTGAGCTGTGGGGTCACCGATACCAGCTCCATGTTGGCTTCCCAGAAGGCGTCGAGCGTACCGACGTCACGCCAGTAAGCCTGCTCGCCGGTTTCCGGGTCCCGTAATGGAAACGCGTAGGCTCGGTATTCGTTGATGATGGACGGAATGATGTTGCGGCCGAAGTCGTGCTGCGTTCCGGGAGTATCGGAGTCCTTGATGCACTGCTCGTACAGGAACTCGGTATTAAAGATGTAGTTGCCCATCGATGCGAGGCACAGGCCGGGCTTGCCCGGAATCGGGTTCGGTTTCGCAGGTTTCTCATCGAAGCCGATGATGCGCCCGGTCTCGTCAACGGTAATAACGCCGAAGTCATTGGCAGCTTCTTCCAGCGGCACCTCGATGCAACAGATCGTGATGTCTGCCGTTTGTTCGACGTGATAGGCGAGGAACGGACCGTAGTCCATCTTGTAAATGTGATCACCCCCGAGAATCAGCACCAACCTCGGATCGTGCGTGCGAATGATGTCGAGGTTCTGGTAGACGGCATCAGCCGTGCCTCGATACCACTCGCCGCCAACGCGCTGCGAGGCGGGCAGAATCTCGACGAATTCTCGCTCGCCGGCGCCCGAATTCAGCCACGACCAGCCGTGCAAGAGATGGCGAATCAGCGAATGCGCTTTGTACTGCGTCAGCACGCCGATGCGGCGTATGCCCGAGTTAATACAGTTCGACAACGGAAAATCGATGATGCGATATTTGCCGCCAAAATGCAGTCCTGGCTTCGCCCGCCATGTCGTCAGCTCGTGCAATCGAGAGCCCTGGCCCCCCGCGAGAATCAGCGCCAGCGTTTCTCGCGTGAGCCGGCTGACAAATCGGGCGTCTTCTTTGAGGTTTTCGTCATTCATCGTGCAACTCTTCCTTCGGGGCTAGGTGTATCACGGCAGATTCCGGATACGCTTTTCGCCCGTGAGTTGCCTCAGTGGGTGAGTTCGCGACCCGATTCCCGCACCATCGTGGCGACATTGTCGCAAACTTCGGGTGTCAATTGTGTGACGAGTACACGCCAGCGCCAGTTACCGCCGGATTGGCCGGGAATATTCAGGCGCGCCTCCGAGCCGAGACCCAGAAAGTCCTGCATCGGCGCGATCGCCAGCTGCGCCCGGGTAGAGAGCGCCGCCTTGATCATGTCGAGGTGGATAGTCTCAGCCTTGCCGCCGGTAATCTCCAGAGCGGCTTCCTGTGCCGACCGGATCTCCTCGGCACCGCGGATGTCACCGGGGCTGCCCTGGAACCAGCCGAGGGTGGTGTCGTTATCGTGCGTGCCCGTGTAGCAGACGCTGTTCTCGCCAACATCGGCTATCGTGAAGCCTTCATCGCAGACATCAAATTGCAGAACGCGCATTCCCGGAATCCGGTGCCGGTCGCGCAGTGCCTCTACTTCTGGCGTAATGACGCCGAGATCTTCAGCCACGATGGGCAGGTTGCCGAGCTTGTCGCGCATGGCATTGAAGATCGCGTCGCCCGGCCCCGGTTCCCATGCCCCGACTCGCGCCGTTTCGGCGTCCGAGGGTACCGACCAGTACGACTCAAACCCCCGAAAATGATCTATTCGCACTATATCCGCGAGTTGTGTCGATGCCCGTAGTCGGTCGACCCACCAGTCGTAGCCGTCGGCGGCGTGCTTGTCCCAGTCATACAGCGGGTTACCCCAGAGCTGACCGTCCTCGCTGAAATAGTCCGGTGGCACGCCGGCCACGTGATCGGGGTGGCCTTTCTCGTCGATACAGAGGATGTCGCGGTTCGCCCAGGCGTCCGAGCTGTCCAGCGCGATGCAGATGGGCATGTCTCCGAACAACGTTACGCCTCGATCGTTGGCATAGCCGCGAAACTGGCGCCACTGCTCGTGAAAGAGAAACTGAATGATCTTGATCGCCCTGATCTCTGCGCTGGCAGCAGTCTCGAGTTTTTCGAGCGCCTGTTCGTCCCGGCGTACGTATTCCGGGCTCCACTCCGGCCAGGGGCGCTCCTGGTGGCGGGTCTTCAGAATGCGGAAAACGGCGTAGTCGTGCAGCCAGGCCGCATCGTTGGCCTCTACAAAGTCGTGGTAGCGAGCCGAGAGCGCTGCATCGGCCTTGTACGGAAAGCGCCGTGCGGCGATATCAAGCAGGCGGGTCTTGATGGGAATCAGCGTGCCATAGTCGACGAAATCAGCCGGCAATGTGGTCAGCTCTTCGGCCTCCTGCTCCTCGAGAAGGCCCATCTCAAGCAAGCTGCCGATGCTGATCAGCATTTCGTTGCCGGCAAAAGTCGACAATGGCTGGTAGGGCGAATCTCCGTAAGCCGTTGGGCCGGTTGGTAAAAACTGCCAGACGCCGAGCTCCATCCGGACCATCGTGTCCACGAACTTCAGGGCCTCATCACCGATCTCGCCGATTCCATAAGGACCTGGTAATGACGCGATATGCAGGCATACGCCTGCTTGCCTGTCTGCCGGCAGGGTATGGGGGTCGGGCTGACTCGTCATTTTTGATCTTTGTGGACGCATGGCTGTTAAGAGCAAACTAATCAGCCCGGCTGCAGGCCGCAATGCGATGCATACGTATTCAGACAATGAATACGTATGCAACGCATTGCTCGACATCGGCGCACTTTTTAAACTATCGAACAAGATTAACTCAACGACTTACACCTTCCGGGGGGAACGACATGGTCCAAAAACGCCGCAGCGCGTCGTCTGAGCAAGACGAATCTAATAACCTGACTTCCAGCATGCGCCGTACCGCGCTGTCGCTTGCGGTTGCCGCGGCGCTGCCGAGTGCAATGGCGATGTCGACGGTCGCCTACGCGCAGGACGAGGCGAGCGACGAGGTGATGGAAGAAATCGTTACCTACGGTACCTTCCGCCAGAGTCTGCTGAACTCAATGGAAGCGAAGCGCAACAACTCGTCGATTGTCGAAGCCATTTCCGCGGAGGATATCGGCAAGCTTCCAGACGTTTCTATTGCCGAGAGCCTGTCGCGGCTGCCGGGCCTGACGGTGCAACGCCTGAATGGTCGTGGACAGGTCGTCAATCTTCGCGGCATGTCCCCTGACTTTTCTACGGGCCTGTTGAACGGCCGGGAGCAGGTCAGCGTCGGTGATAACCGCGGCGTCGAGTTCGATCAATACCCCTCGGAGCTCCTGCAGCAGGTGATGGTCTACAAGACGCCAGATGCGGCGCTGGTTGGCCAGGGCTTGTCCGGCACCATCGATCTCAGGACCGTGCGTCCACTGGAATACGGCGAACGTGCTGTCAATCTGAACCTGCGGCTGGAACAGTCCGAGTACGACCTGGTTTCGACTCGTGACGACACCGGCGAGCGCTACAGCGCCACCTATATCGACCAGTTTGCCGATGACACGGTAGGTATCGTCGTCGGCTACTCACATGCAACGACCCCCAGCTATGGTCAGAACAACAATGCCTGGGGTTACTACGTCGATGACGGATCAGGCAATGTTGCTATTGGCGGCGGTCGTGTCTGGGCACGCGCTTCCGAGCTTGATCGCGACAGCTTCATGGGAGCGCTGGACTATAAGCCGAATGATCAGCTCGCCATCCGCTTTGACACGTTTATCAGCTCGTTCACCGAAGACCAGATCAAACACGGTTTCGTCATGGCAAACCTCGCTGATCTCACTGCAACAGATACTGAGCAGTTTCAAATTGGTAACCAGACTGCCAATATCGTTACCGCCGGCTCGTATGCGACTTCCCAGTTGTCGCTGGAGAACAACGTCTTCCTGCGTGACGCAGATATGCAGTCTTTCGGTTTGAATATCGACTACACGTTCGATAATGCATGGGTCGCCAAATTCGAC
Organism: uncultured Woeseiaceae bacterium; assembly: GCA_964440945.1. Classification (GTDB taxonomy): domain Bacteria; phylum Pseudomonadota; class Gammaproteobacteria; order Steroidobacterales; family Woeseiaceae; genus UBA1847. The sequence goes on along the minus strand of CAYTTZ010000036.1, from coordinate 3,313 downwards.
GTCTCGCACTCGAGCATCGATCGTGCCGACACGGCCGAGTTTGAATCGAACTCGGCTCCGGGCGGCGCTGGCAGTCTGAACGATACCGTGACCTTCGAGACCGGCTCTTACGGAACCCGATTTGGCGTTGGCCGCGACTACAGCAACCTGGATTACTCGTCGGCTGACCCCATCTACGCCACCAGTCCCTATGGCTGGGGTGACGGCAACGCGCTTGCGCCCTACGTGCCCGCCGGCCAGTTTGGCTACAACAAGGTGTTCGATGTTGAAGACGACATCAACGCATTCCGTATTGAGCTCGAACGTGACCTCGATTGGCGCGCTATCACCGGTGTTGAGTTTGGCGTCAACCTGACAAACCGCGAGAAGAACCGTGTCTCGAACGAAGGTGTCATCACGAGTGGCGAAATTGATTCCGGAACCGGCCTCCTCATGGACGCGGTCGAGATTCCCTCCAGTATTGCGGGGACCGCGGACCTGAGCTGGGGCATGTTGGGCAGCAACACTCAAATGGTCGCTTACAATCCCTACGATCTCTTGAGCTCGGGCGCGATTCAGCAGGGCGTCTATCTCTATGATGACATTTTCGCGAAAGCGTGGGTCGTCGAAGAGGATGTGACCACTGCTTACGTGAAGTTCGAGATGGACACCGTAGTTGGCGATATGCCGTTGTCCGGTAATTTCGGTCTGCAATTGCAGTCATGGGACCAGGAATCAACAGGGCAGAATGCATTTGGGTCCGGCGCCAGTCTCGTCAATGAGAGTTTCTCGGACAGCGAGAGCGATAGCGAGTTATTGCCGAGCCTCAACCTGACGTTGGAAATGACCGACAACCAGAAACTGCGCTTCGGCTGGGCGCGAACCCTCGCGCGGCCTCGTATGGACGAAATGAAAGCGTCCGGTTTCTACTCGTTTGACAACACCGCAATTGATCCTGCAACCGGTGAGTTCTGGACCCAGGCCGATGTCGACGCGCTTATCGCGGCTGGCGTGCCAGAAATCCAGGCGTATGACGTGCTGTCACCGTGGAGCCGCACCGGCGGAAACACGCAGCTCAAGCCCTGGGTCGCCGACAGTCTTGACTTGTCGTACGAGTATTACCTGGACGATGGTTACGGCTATGTATCAGCAGCCGTGTTCTATAAGGACCTGAAGTCTTACATTTTCGACCAGACACTTTTGTTTGACTTCACGGGTCTGCCGTCAACAAGTCCGACCCCGCCAAACCTGTATACCGGACCGACCACGTCGCCGCAAAATGGCGAGGGTGGCAGCATCGATGGCTACGAGCTGGCGGCATCACTGGACCTGGGGCTCTTCACGCCGACACTTGAAGGTCTTGGTCTTGTCTACACCTACTCCCGCAACGACAGCGAGATCGAACCGAATGGGCCCGGCAGTGGTTCGCGCCTTCCCGGCCTTTCTGACAAGGTCTGGAACGTGACGGCTTACTACGAAAGAGGCGGCTTCTCGGCGCGTATCAACGAACGCTATCGCGATGGGTATGTTGGTGAGGTTGCTGGATTCGGCGGCGCTCGAACCGGTTCGGACATCGAAGAGGAGACCGTGCTGGACGCGCAGATCAGCTACCAGTTCCAGTCGGGACGATTTGACGGTCTCACCCTTTTGTTACAAGGCCAGAATCTGAGCGATGAGCCGTTCCGGACCGTCGATGGAGGCACCGGGTTGCCAAGCGAATACCAGACCTTCGGGGCAACGTATTCGTTCGGCGTCTCGTACGGATTGTACTAGTCATCCAGTCGTAACGGCATAGAGAAGACAAAGCCTCCCTGGGTGACCGCGTCCAGGGGGGCTTTTTTAGTTCGGTTTACGTATATTTGATGTATGAAAAATAACAAGATCAATAAAGTCGTAATTGTTGGTGGCGGCACGGCCGGCTGGATATCGGCTGCGTTGCTATGCCGAATTGCCGGCAAAGGGCTGCAGATCGAGCTCGTTGAGTCCGAGCAGATCGGCACGGTTGGCGTAGGCGAGGCGACTATCCCGCAGATCCGTTACCTTTGCGATGCGCTGAAGATTCCCGAAGCAGAATTTCTTGCGGCCGTGAACGGCACGTACAAGCTGGGTATCGAGTTCGTTAACTGGGGCAAGATCGGCGATCGCTATATCCACACCTTCGGCGATGTCGGCCGTCGGCTTGGCGTACTCGATTTTCACCAGGTCTGGCTGCGCGCTCGCGAGTTGGGAATTGACAGCGATCTGGCAAAGTACTCGTTTGGGGCCATCGCCGCGAAGGAAAACAAGTTTGATCATATTGAAAAGCTTGGTGATACGGGATTGCTGGGGCTAGGTTACGCTTTCCATTTCGATGCGACCCTGGTTGCGAAGCTGTTGCGTAAGATATCCGAGGGCAACGGTGTGATCCGTACCGAAGGAAAGATCGACGCGGTTAATCTGAACTCCGAAAGCGGCTTTATCGAATCATTGCAGCTCGAAAGCGGAGAAACCGTCGCGGGCGACCTGTTTATCGACTGCTCCGGCTTCCGTAGCCTGCTGCTCGGCGAGGCGCTGGGTGTGAAATACGTCGACTGGAGCCGCTGGCTACCCGCCGACAGCGCGATTGCCGTGCAATGTGAAGGGGTTGAGCCGCTGCTTCCTCACACCCGCTCCACCGCCCATTCGGCAGGCTGGCAGTGGAGGATTCCGCTACAGAATCGAATCGGCAATGGTCACGTCTATAGCAGCGTTTACATGGACGACGAGCAAGCCAGGAATATTCTGATGTCCAGCCTGGACGGTGAGCCGATCACTGAACCGAGGCAGCTTCGGTTCACGACCGGGAAGCGAGAGAAATTCTGGTATAAGAATTGCGTGGGGTTGGGTCTGGCGAGTGGCTTCATGGAGCCGCTGGAGTCGACCAGTATTCATCTCGTGCAAGCCGGTCTCGGCCGCCTGATTGATCTTTTCCCAACGACGGACTTCACGCAGTCGGATATCGACGAGTACAACCGACGCACTGACTTCGAGTTCGAGAGTATTCGCGACTTCCTGGTACTTCACTATTGGGCCACCGAGCGCGACGACAGCGATTTCTGGAACTACTGCAGAACAATGGAGATACCGGATTCGCTGCAGCACAAGGTCGAGCTTTGGCGAGCACACGGTCGCTTCTACCGGAGTGAGGATGAGTTGTTCACGACCCCAAGCTGGATTCAGGTTCTTATCGGGCAGCGCGTCATACCCGATGACTGTCACGGCATGGCCAAAGTGCTGAGTAAAGATGATGCAGAAGATTACTTGCGGCGAATCAACGGCCACCTGACGGAGGTTGTGTCGAAAATGCCGACTCATC
>CAYTTZ010000035.1:0-20016 GCA_964440945.1 uncultured Woeseiaceae bacterium | reverse complement strand
CAGCAACCACCGGGCAGCTGCTACCGTTGTAGCGATGAATATTCTTTTTGCCGACCAGGTAAATGTTGCCGTTGCCGTCGCCCCACAGGTCTTCGAACTTGTCACCTATCGTGCATGCCGTATCGGGCGCCGACCAGCTACCGGTCGCGCGGTCCCTGCGGTAAAGGACACCGTCTTCGTTTAACGCATAGAAAGCGCTGGCATCGCCCCAGGCGTCTTCGAGATCCTTGTTGCTGGTTCCAGCGTCGCCCGTCTCGTCATACCAGCTGCTGCCGTCGTAACGCCAGATTTCACCTTTCTTGCCAACGGCATAGACCTCGGTTGCAGAGGCTGCCCAGACGCCGAACAGGTCCTGGCTGGTCATGCCGCCTATGGATGCCCAGATACCGCCGGACAGCTGTAGTACTTCGCCTTTCTTGCCGACAGCAAAAGCCGTATTCCCATCCACAACCTCGACATCGTTGAGGTCTTCACCGCTGGGGCTCGCCATCTGGCTCCAGCTGGACCCGTCGAAACGGTGAATCTCGCCTTTCTTGCCAACACCGATAATGTTGCTGTCGGAGCTGCCGGAGATACCCCGAAACTCCTCGTCGCCGACGGTTTGAGTCGTGCAAATTTGTGCGGCGTTTGCCGGCGCCATGGACAGCGATAGCAGCAGGGCCGCCCCGAGAATCAAGAGTTTTGCTGGATCATGTCGCATCGGTCACCGTGCTCCGTACGCGGCGAGAAACGTAGTCCGGGCTTCCGTAACTCCCGGACCAGGCAAAGGCATCGATCACGTAGACATTTACCGTGTTCGGGCCTTCGGTATGTGAGGTGCTGCTGCAGTCTGTCTCTACGGTAAAGCCGGTGAGTCCGCCCTCGGTCAGGTTGATCGTCGCGGTGGTGCAGCTGGCGTTGTTGAGTGCCTGATAGGCGGCCCAATCAATGCCGGAGCGAGCGGCTGCGTAGGCGCGACCGCTTTGCATTGCCAGCACAACGGTCTGCTGCTGCACGCCCGCGAGTCGCACCGCGACAATGCCGAGCGCGGCGAGCACGACCAGTAGGAACAGTGCCGGAACGAGCGAAAATCCGTTCTGTGAGTGCATGTACTTCATGGCACGTTGTCCACATGTACCTGGTGCAGTAGCGACACCGTCTCGCCAGTGTCGGTAACAGCCAGTGCGATGGAAACCAGGCCAGCGCGCTGCGCGGTTCCCGGCGCGTAGGCCATGCTGCAGTTGCTGATGTGGTCGGCGATCAGTGTGGCGCCGGCGCCGGCCGCGAGGAGCTCGGCCGCGCTGTTGCGATTCGCCTGATCGGCGGTAATAGCGTAATTGGCATAACGCACCAGCGTGCCCGACGCGTTATCACACAGGAACGTCACGGGTCCGTCGACCAGGAAAACGCGCTGCCCGGGCGAGCCGAATGAGAATCGGAACGCAGGTGAGATACGCACATTGTCCTCGCCGGGTACCGTGTCGCTGTCTATGTCGATCTGCGTTCCCGGTGGTGTTATGACATTGGCAAGCTCGTAAGCGTTAGCGCCGGGAACACCCACGTTGTAGATGGAGAGATAGTGGGTATTCGATGAGAACGGCTTCGTGATATTGCGAAAACCGCCGATGCCGTTGAAGGCGTCATCGGCTGCCGTGAAGCGCAGGCGCTTGGCAGGATTGCCGGGCGGCGGGCGATCGCGATAGCGCGAGCCATCGACCGTGTTCAACAGCTCAAGGGCCGTGATGCTGCCAGAGGAATCCAGGCGAACGCTGTTCGGCAGTGCGCGACGGATGTCGCGAGCGATACGACGCAGCGAGTTCTCTGCCAGGTCGACCAACGCGGCACGGCGTGCCTGATCGTTGTAGGAGGCGACCGGACCGGCAATGAAGATCGCCATGAAGCCGACGACGATCGTGCTGAGCGCAATCGTAATGACGAGCTCAATCAGCGTAAAACCCGGTGTGCGTTTGCGGTTCATCGTCTTAGAGGTTCGTGCGGTAGCCGCTGAGCACGAAGTTGATGTCGCTGCCATGCGTGACAACGACATCGACGCGCAAAGCATCCGCGGCGGGAACAGACGGGAGTGCGGCACTGGGCGCAACGGAAATGCCGACGTTGTAATTGCCCAGGCCGGCGATCGGTGTGCCGAATTGGTCCTGCGCTCCGGCATCCACGAGCCCGTCGTAGTCGTCGAGATCGTCGAAATCGGCACGTGCCGCTTCACCGTCGGCGCCGTCCGGATCGGCGACCGGCTTCAGCATGATTTCCTCAAGGTAGGCCTCCGCAATTGCGGCCGCCTGGTGGCGAATCATGGGGTCAGCACTCGCCGCCGTCGTCATCGACAGAACGCCGAGTACGCCGCTGGCCGCTATCGATACAATGACAATCGAAACGAGCAGCTCCACCAGGGTAACGCCACGCTGTTTTTGTGAGGCAGAAATCATGGCGTGGTCACCAGGCCACTGTCCGCCTGGATGAGTATCGTGCGTGGACCGACAGTCAGCGCCTGGTTGGCCGCGAGGTTGGTGCGGCCCAGCGCGTCGTAGATGATTGATATGGCAGGTGAGGCGGTGACCCCGGAGGGCGCCACGCCAGTCATAGCCTGGCCAGTGGACAGCAACACCGGCAACGGAAAACTGGAGTCAGCGGGGTTACAGTGGCCGGACTGCGGGGTCTGTTGAGTCAACGAGTAACTGCCGGCTGAGATATCGACGCGGACCCGGCAGCCACTTGCCACGGCTATTTTTTGCGCATAGCGCAGCGAACTGGCCAGTTCGTCGAGGTAGGCGCGCTCGTCAAAAGCCGCGTTGTCGAAGAAGCGCGGGCCGGCTACGGCTCCGAGAATGGCAATAATCACCATGACGAGGACGAGCTCGACGATGGTGAAACCACCCTGCCGGCTAATCCCGCGAGACTCGTTACGTAGCCTCGGCGAATGTGCTGATCGCCGACGCATTCTTCAGCACCCGCTGGTGTCTACACTGATCTGCGGTGAATTGTTTGCGAGTGCGTCGTTGTAGACGACCTCGCAGTTGCTTAAGCCCGTTTTCGAAAACACGGCCTGGTTACTACCACCGTTGACCACAACGGTAAAGCCGGTCAGGTCGGCGAGCGTGAGAGAAACATCGGTCGCGTCCGGGTAGCCCTCGGTCAGGTTGATCGTGTTGCCTTCCATCACTACCGGGTTGAGTCCCTGCGACAGGTAAAGGCCGTGAACCAGGGCCGCGCCGCTGCGGACACTGCCCGCTACGCCCAGTATCGTTGCACTGCGAGCCTCTCGCTCCAGTCCTGCGTAGCGCGGAATCGCAAACGCGGCCAGGATCGCGAGCAAAGCGATAACGACAACGAGCTCAATCAGTGTAAACCCACGCTGACGTTTCTTGTCAATTTCACACATAGCGTTCTTCCTGCTTGTCACACATCGTCTATCGCTGCCGGTTCCGTCCGGTACGATTCTGTCCCGCTACTTACCGGGCAGAAGGATTTGTGGTCCTTGCTGCCCGGTTTTTGCGGCGATCACTAGCAGCCTGCGTCGTCAAAAGCGACCGTCGGCGGACCAAGTGCAGTTGCCTCGGCGTACGTAACTTCGCAACCGGTGGCAAAGCCATCTTTCGCAAACGTTGCCGTGGAGCCGTCGTCAGAAATCGCGAAACCAGTCGAATCAGCCAGCGTATCGCCGATCGTCTCTGCATCCGGATAGCCGAAGACGATAGCGATGGAGTTTCCTTCCATATCTACCGGCGCTGTTCCGGTGGCGATATTCAGTCCATGCGCCATAGCGGCCGCACTTCGAACGCTACCTGCCAGTCCCTGTACAACTGCCGAACGTGCTTCCCTCTCAAGCGAGGCAAAACGCGGAATTGCAAACGCGGCGAGAATGCCGAGCAGCGCAATAACCACGACCAGCTCGATCAGGGTAAAACCCTTCTGTTTTTCAGTCTTCATTGGTCGATCCTCAAGTTTTCCAATTGCTATAAACAACCTGGCGAAACAGCCAGAACTCCTAAACGCGGCCTCAATGCACTTCCCCGGATATGCCGGATAGCCATTTTGAGCCAGCCACTCGTTGCAGGCGCACGCCGTACAGCTCCTCGCGCTGCGCCTCAAAAATGCCATTGCCGTTGGTATCGGCAAAAGCAACTCGTACTTCAAAAGCGGGGTCTTCTACTGACTCATCATGAACCGGGAGGCCAAAGGGCTTTCCCAATCGATAAACCAGCCGGTGTCCGTCCTGCTCGAAATACCAGCGCCGCGTGGGCGCCTGCTCGATATCTCGCCGCAGCCGCGCACCTACATAGTTTTTCGGCGGATCCAGCAAAAACTTGACCGGATTTGTGCCTTCCAGCTCAGAAAGGCTCGCAGATTGGCCCCGCACGATGCGCTGGGCCGCCTCCATCACGAGGCTGCTACGCAGCTGGCCCTCCACCCGCAGCACCGCAACGCGCTCGGCCTCGTCGATATACGGCAGCAGCCGGGTTACGGCGACGGCTACCAGGGTGCTGATCAGGGCGATAACCACGATCAGTTCCAGCAGCGAAAATCCGGCCGAATCTCGATCCCGTGCGTCTGGCCATCTGCGCGTGTTCATCATCAACCTGCCTTTGCCCGTGCGACCATGTCCCACATAGGCAGGAACACGCCGAGCGCCAGAACAAGCACGACCGCACCCACCGTCACGATCAGGATGGGCTCCAGTGCGGCACTGAGGTTTTCGAGGTCGTAATCGACCTCGCGCTTGTAGTAGTCGGATGACTCATCCAGCAGCTCGGGCAGCGCACCGGTTTCCTCACCGAGGGCGAGCATTTGCAGAATCAGGGGCGTAAACAGGCCGCTGTTGGCGGCGGTTCTGGACAATGACTCGCCGCGCTCGATGTCGGCACTGAGTGCTGCCATCTTTTCGCCGAGCCAGGTATTGCCAATCGATGCCGAAACCGTTCGCAGCGTCTGGTTGATAGGCAGTCCGGCGCTGATGGAGATTGCCAGCGAGCGCGTTATACGCGACATCGCGGCGTTGTGCACGATGATGCCGATGACCGGGAGACGCAGTTTCAGCCTGTCCCAGCGCAGCCGACCGGACTCGGTACCTATGTATTTCGAAGTCGCAGCGGCGCCAAGCGCGATGCCGCCGAGAAGGTATCCCCAATAGTTAATCACAACGTTGGAGACGCCCATAATGATGCGTGTAGGCAGCGGGATGTTGTCGCCAAGTGCGCGGAAGATTGGCGCGAAGTTGGGAATCACGAAAACGGTGATGATTGCGAGGGCGATTGCAACAGCGATCAGCACGACAATCGGGTAGCGCACCGCGGATTTCACGCGATCCCGTACCTCCTGGTCCATACTGAGGTATTCGTAAAGCCGCTGGAACGCGACGTCCAGGGTTCCTGTTGCCTCGCCGATTTCGACGAGATTGATGAACAGCGAAGAGAATATTTTCGGGTGACCCTTCATCGACGCGGCGAGCTCTCGTCCCGATTCCAGGTTTGAGATGACGTCAACGAGCGCCTCTTTGAGGACGTCGTTATGCGTCGTTTCCATCAGGCCGGTCAGCCCTTTCAGGAGCGGCAGGCCGGTACGCGTAATCGTGTGCATCTGCCGGCAGAACAACACCAGGTCTTTGGTCGTCGGCCGTCCGCCGCCAAGTCGCTTGTTGAGGTCGGCGAGCGTGATGTTGGTGGAGCTGGTGTGGTCGCGAATTTCGACAGGTGTAACGCCAATACTGATCAATCGGCCCGCTACCGCATCGGCGGACTGACCGACGAGTCTGCCGGTGACCAGCGCGCCGTTGGCGGATCGGCCTTTGTAGATAAACTCAGCCATCAACGGTCTCCGTTGATGATTCCGTGACGCCTGGAGCGTCGCTTTCTTCTTCGTCCACGCCACCGGCAACCTTCAGCACTTCGTCAAGCGACGTTATTCCCAAGATCGCGTAGTCCAGCGCACAGTTCACCAGCGGCACGTAGCTCTTTTTCTTTGCCGCCAGTGACGTAAATTCACTAAGGTCCTCGCGGCGCAGAGCATCGGTGAGGCCGGCATCCATTTCCAACAGCTCGTACACACCAATACGACCGCGGTAGCCGGTCAGCTGGCAGTAGTTGCAGCCGCGGCCGTGTAAGAATGTTGCCTCGCTGGCGCGCTTCTTGCCCACCTGCGTGTTGAGCCACGCGAGCTGGCCTGGCGTGAGCTCGGTTGGCTCGGCGCAGGACTCGCAAACGCGCCGCACCAGTCTTTGCGCGACGATGCCCTGCAAGGCGGCACCAATGAGGTAACCCGGTGCGCCCATGTCGAGCAAGCGATTCGCGGTCGCCACGGCGCTCACCGTATGCAGCGTCGAAAACACGAGGTGGCCTGTCATCGCGGCGCGCAGCCCGATATCCACAGTCTCACGATCGCGCATCTCACCGACCAGTATGATGTCGGGGTCCTGGCGCAAGGCTGTGCGCAACACGCGGCCGAAGTCGAGGCCAATACGCGTATGGACCTGCACCTGGTTGATTCGGGCAAGTCGATACTCGACCGGATCTTCGACCGTGATGATCTTTGTTGATGGTTTGTTGACGTAGTTCAGTGCGGAATAAAGCGTTGTGGTCTTACCGCTGCCGGTTGGCCCGGTCACGAGCACCATTCCGGACGGGCGCTCGATCATTCGGTAGAAGCGCTTCAGCAGTTTCTGCGGCATGCCGAGCTTCTCGAGACTCAGCAGGTTGGCCGAGTGGTCAAGTAGCCTCAATACTATGGCCTCGCCGAATTGAACCGGCAAGGTTGAGACGCGAATATCCAGCGTGGTCTCGTTGACGCGAATCGAAAACCGTCCGTCCTGCGGCAGCCTCTTCTCGGAGATATCCAGCCCGCTCATTAACTTCAAACGCGTAATCAGCGCGCCGGCAACGCCGCGTCCGTCGATCACGTGTTCTTGCAGGACACCGTCAACGCGCTGGCGAATGCGCAGTACGAATTCGTCCGGCTCGATATGAATGTCGGAGGCGCCAACCTGCACGGCGTCGCGGAACATGGACTGCAGCAACTTGATGACGGGCGCTTCCGCGGAGTCTTCGTCTGCGTTCAGCTGATCGATATCAATGCGGGACTCGCCAAGCTCTTCCTTTACCTCGGCTGCCAGCGCATTGATCTCATCGGTGCGCCGGTACGTGATATCGATTGTGCGCAGCAGCTCGGTTTCATTGACCAGCGCTATCTTTACTGTCTTGCCAAGCAGCCGTGCGAGTTCGTCATGGGCGAAGATATCGGTCGGATCCGCCATGCCAACCAGGAGCCCGTCATTGTCCTGCTTCAGTACCAGCGCTCGCAGTCGACGTGCCTGCACCTCGGGCAACAGTTTCACCGTCTCGGACTGCAGCTTGATGCTGCTGATATCCAGGTACTCGATGTCCAGGCGCTTGGCCAGGAATTTGTAAAGGTCCGCCTCGTCAATGGCGCCAACCTCGGTCAGCGCACGGCCGAGCTTATGGCCACTGCGTTTCTGCAACGCGAGCGCCTGCTCAAGCTGTTCCTGTGTGATGGCGTTCGCGTCCAGCAACAGCTCGCCGAGCCGCATTTTCCGGCGTCGGACAAGTTTGGATACGCTTGCGCTTGAAGTGCTCATTGGCGTCCGATTCTCCGGCCTAGTAGTCCGAATCAAGCTTGATGCGTTGCAACGACTCGTCGGCCATGCGTGCCCAGGCGTCATCGCCATCGATAACGATGGGCTTCAACAGGATCACGAGTTCTGTCTTGTGTTCCACCGAGCGAGTGCTCTTGAACAGATTCCCAATGCCGGGAATTTTGCTGAGTCCCGGTGTGCCGAATGTTTCATCCTTAGACGAGTTCCGCATCAGGCCGCCGATGACGATGATTTGCCCGCTGCGTGCTTTGACGATGCTGTCCGACTCGCGAATCTCGCTGAAGGCAAGTGGCAGGATGTCCGTCTCGCCGGACACAGTCAGATTCTTCTCTTGGTCAGTGACGGTACTGACCGTCGGATGAATGTGTAGCGTCACTTCGCCGTCTGCGCTGATTTGCGGCGTCACGTCCAGCGCAATGCCTGAGAAGAACGGCGTGAGTTCGACGTCCCTCGATGTCGTTGACGAGGTTCCCGTAACGGTATTGCTGGAGACGTCGGTGACGAAGAATTCATCCGTGCCTGCTTTGATCACGGCCTTCTGGTTATTCAGCGTCGATACACGTGGGCTTGAAAGCACGCGAGTTTCACCCTGCTGTTCGAGGAGTTCGAGGAAGGCGTTGAAGTCGCCAATGTCGAAAGCCATGGTGAAAGCTCCGCCCAACGTCCGCGTGGCGATTCCGGTGAGCGGGTTGCCCGGCTGCACAATAACGGGCGCGCCTCCCAGGTCCCTCGGGTCCCCGGAATAGCCGGGCGGTGGCGCTCGCTGTCCGAACGTGTAGGTGTCATTGCTGGCGTTCTGCGAAACCGATACCCAGTTAATACCCGAACGGAATCCGTCGGCGAGCTGCACCTCGACGATCTTTGCCTCCAGCACAACCTGCCGCTGCGCGATGTCCTGGATGGCATCGAGGTAATCACTGATGCTGCGAAGCTTGTCCGGCATGGCCTGAACGACAATCACCCCGGTCTGTGAATTTACAACAACCTGGTGTCCTTCTGCGTCGCCAATCATCTGCTCGAGCGTGTCCTGCAGCTCTGCCCAGAAGTCCGCTGCGTAGTTTGTCTCGATACCGGATCCGCTGATTTGCTGCGAGCTCTGGGAGTCTCTGCCAACCTGGCCGGTGACGAGGCCATTCGCGCTGCGGTTGCTGCGGTTGCTGCTCTGGCGTGCTTCACTTATCTGGCCAGAGCTCACCCGGGTTCGGGAAACGCCGGAACGCTGCAGATTCAGATAGTTGATCTGAAATATGCGGCTTTGCAGCGAAGCGGGGAACACAATGTAGCCGGCCGGGCCACGCCGATAGTTGTAGCCATACACTTCGCTAACCACGTCGAGCACTTCTTCGACGGTTACGTTCTGCAGCATCAGGGAAATATTGCCGCTAACGGCGGGGTGCACGACGATGTTGTGTTCGGTCTGGTCTACCAATGCCATGAAGAATGCCTGTGCCGGCGTGTCTTCACTATTCAGATCGAATCGGGCTACCGGAGCTTCCGTTTTTGCGGACGGAGCCACGGCAGTGGGCGGCTGTGCGACAGTGGGTGCCGCCGGCATCCTGGTTGCCTCCTGCAGGGCGGCCTCGACGCTGGCCCGCGTCTCTTCACCCCAGCCGGACGATGAGCTATGCGTTGGCATCGTGGCATCGCAGCCACTCAATACGAGCAGTACACTGCTGACTGCTGTGATTAGTTTGAGCATGAGTCGTTCTCTCCGGTGATCTTCATCGGCGTATCGCTCCCTGGTTTAACTCGGCTTTTATGCGCTTGCCGCCTGTTTGCAGGATCAGGTGATCTTTTTCAATAGCTATGACGGTCGCGCCGTCCAATGAACCGCCAACGGCGACACGGCGACCGTTTAGGATCGCGACGCGTCGCTGTGGCGAAATGATGATGGCGTTGACGACAAAGCCTGGTGACGAGGCTCGGATACCCTTGACCGGCGAGTAGGGCCGTGTCGGGTCGCGCAGGGCTTCGTCGGCCAGAACCGCCTCAGGTGCCATCGCGAGCAGGAGCAGGAGCATAGCCAGGCTTGTCATTGATCTACGCACCGATCCACTCCTCGTCGAGGCTTAGCGTGCTGACTTCGATACGAATGCGGTTGCGCGGATAATCTATGACATCGAGTTCGAGAACCTGCCAGTACAAGCGCCAGGGCAGAGCCTCAATCGCGTTCAGGTACTCGATGCACGCGGCGTAGCTGCCTTCAACCTCGATTTCCAGGCCATGGCGATAGAACGTGACGGCATCCGGGTTTTCATCCGCCGACAATGAGTCTGGTGTCGTGTTGCGGATGCGTACCAGCGTCAGCCGTGATTGTTCTTTCAGCACGCCTTCGAGTACCTGCGCCATCTCTGCCGGGTCGATCAGTTCAGCCGCGTGATTGCCGAGCGTCGCGTTTATCTCGTCAATTCGCCGACGCAAGGATGCGATTCGTGTGCGCTGCTCGTTGCCACCGCCGGCCAGCTGCATGATTTGCTCTTCCAGGTTGTGGTTGGCAGCCGCAATGCGATTCTCGAGTTCGATCAGCTCGGTACGCGTCTGGGTTGCGCGTTGCTGCAGTGGCTGCATCAACAGTATGTGCCAGAGCGCAGCCATCAGTACCAGCGCTGTTAACAGCACCAATAAGCGCTCACGAACAGAGAATGCGTCGAGCTTCTCCCGCAACGGGGATACGGCGGCAGAGATGTCGTCAAGGTACTTCAACGGCTCTGCCTCGCGTCGGCTGTCAAAAGAAGGTCACTGTCCATCGAGAAAGACAGCGCGGTTTCGTCTTCGACCGGACTGTCTATCTGGAAATGGTGAAAACGTTGTTCTGCGAACGGCAACTCGGACGCCAGGCCCTGCACATACACTGGAATCAATTCCGCGCGAATCGCACGGCCCTCGAGTCGTGTCTTGTCGCCCATCGCTGACAACGCAATGTGGGTCAGCCATAGCCCATCGATGGCCTGTCGGGACAGTGCGCGCAGGTGCCGGGAGAAACCCTCCGCATCGCCGAGCGTCGAGCCCTGGATGAGATTCAGGACTGCCTGGCGCTCTGCCAGCATGCGCAGGCTATCGTCCAGCTGCTCGGACCAGTTCTTCTCGCCCGTGACAGCGTTGATTAGCGGCCCAATATTCTGCAGACGTTCGAGTACGAGCGTTTCCTGCCGCGCGACGATCGTGAGCTCCTGTTCGACGCTGTCTACGCGCTGTTGAGCAAAAACGAACATCAGCACCATGCCGAATAACACGATTGCGGCTGCCTGAAACATGAACCAGGCGGGGAACATGCGCGTCTGCGGGCGGAACTGAAGCTGGTAGAGGTTGATCTGCTGATTCATGATGCGTGCCTGCCCTGAGGTGCCGCGTCACTGCGCAGCGCAGCGCCCACAGCGAGCAGACTGCTGCTCTGGACGGCGGGTGAGACGTCTTCCTCAAGGCTGAAGAGGTCCTGAAAATCGATCGTCTGGACGCTTACCCCGAGGTTCTGAGCCAGCCCGGCCGTTAATGCGTCGAGACCCTCACCCGGTCCCAGCGCAATCTGCGTAACGGGGCGACAGTCGTAGTGGCTTTCGTAGTAATCCAGCGAGCGCTGTACTTCGAGCGCTACTCCACTGATGAGCTCCTGCAGCGTGAAATCGTCATCAGCGGCCGCGGCGATCGCGCGCCGGCCCTTATCGAGATGGCGTGTGAGGTGCAGGACGCCCTGGCGTGTGATTGTCAGGTAGCCACGGTCCTCGGTGAAGTGCAGAAACGCCACGCCATCCTTGTCCTCGGGCAGCATGACGGCGACATTGCGCACGCAGAGTTCGGGTATGTCGATGACATCCATATTCAGATCGGCGCGTTCCATGGACTCTACCTGCTGCATGACCTCACTGCGTCGTGTCACCACGGCATAACCCGTATGTGGTGCTCCAGGATTCGAGTGCGGTGGCATTTCGAGCAGTTCCACAACGGCCTCTTCCACCGGGAAGTCGATCAGGTCCTTCAGGCGCCAGCGCAGGGCGTCGAGCAGCTCCTCACGGGGCACATTCGGAATTTGCAGCAGCTGCAGCTGGTAGGATTTGGCGGCAAGCACGCTGGACGTCGGGGTGCGCTTAAGCTCCAGATCATCGGCGTGCTCTGCGGCCTCTTCGAGCCAGTCGCCATCGGCATCAAACAGTCGAATAGCGAGGCTTGGCGGGCCGCCATCCTGCCGACGGACACGTGCAATGCCCGCATTTGGGCCATCGAGCGCAATGCCCGCACGTGAATTCTTGGCCAAAGACCCTGTGAAATGTCGCAACATAGCCCGGCACCTGACGCCGTTTTACAAAACCAGAGTTACTTGTATCGGTCGCGCCGTGCCGATCTTTAGCCACGCAATTCAGAAAAAGCTATAGTTCATGCGCCCTTGCGATGACTAAGGTCCGCAACTTTCGGAGCTGACGGGAGAATCAAAAGAATGAATCCGACAACATCGAATGGGTCCGGCCAAACCTGGTCTTCCGGGCTCACGTTTATCCTTGCAGCCGTCGGCGCGGCCGTCGGGCTGGGAAATATCTGGAAATTTCCCTATGTTGTGGGTGTCAGCGGTGGCGGCGCGTTCGTCCTCGTCTACATCGCCTGTGTGGTTTTCGTTGCAGTCCCGATCCTGATCGCGGAGCTG
Source organism: uncultured Woeseiaceae bacterium (assembly GCA_964440945.1). Classification (GTDB taxonomy): domain Bacteria; phylum Pseudomonadota; class Gammaproteobacteria; order Steroidobacterales; family Woeseiaceae; genus UBA1847. Next base: position 7,783 of record CAYTTZ010000035.1, on the reverse strand, counting down.
TGGATTGGTCGTCGTGGCGGTCACAGCCCGCCGGTTGCCATGCGTGTCGTGGCGGAAAAAGCCGGCCTTTCCCGGGCTTGGTTCCTGGTCGGCTGGATGGGCATGCTGGTCGGTTACCTGATTGCGACCTACTACAGCGTGATCGCCGGCTGGACGCTTGCGTACATCTTCAAGGCAGCTAGCGGCTTCGGCGGCGCCGACCCCGCGACGGTGTCCCAGCAGTTCGACGGATTGCTGGCTGACCCGCTGGCAATGGTGTTCTGGCACACGGTATTCATCACGATCGCCCTGTTCATCGTCGGCCGGGGACTGCGCAATGGTATTGAGCGTGCGGTGACGATCCTGATGCCTGCACTATTCGCCATGCTGATCGTGATGATCGGCTACGCCGCGGTCGAAGGAGATTTTCCGGCGGCCATCGATTTCCTCTTCAGCGCGGACTTCAGCAAAATCGACGGCACCATCGTGCTCAGTGCGGTGGGCCAGGCGTTCTTTTCCATCAGCGTCGCCATGGGCCTGATCATGACCTATGGTTCGTACGTTCCGGACAACGTGTCACTCACTAAATCGGCGCTGATCATCGCCGGTGCCGATACGCTGGTTGCACTGCTCGCCGGGTTGATGATTTTCCCGCTGGTGTTTGCCAACGATCTCGATCCCGGCTCGGGTCCCGGTCTTATTTTCCGTACCTTGCCGACCGCATTTGCCGGCATGAGCGGTGGCGCCATCTTCGGTTCGCTGTTCTTTCTGCTGCTTGCGTTTGCGGCGGTCACGTCGATCATTGCGATCATTGAACCCATCGTCGCTTATGCCGAGGGCAAGTGGGGCATGAGGCGACGAACGGGCTGCATCGTATTCGGCTTTCTCGCCTGGGCAATAGGACTTGCCAGCGTCTTCTCGTTCAACATCTGGTCTGATGTCACGCCGCTGGGCGCGTTGCGCCCGTTTGCGGACATGAACATATTCGCGCTGATCGACTACTTCACGGCTAACCTGATGATGCCGCTGGGCGGTATCCTGATGGCGGTGTTCGTGGGCTGGCTGGTCAAGCCCCAGGTGCTTGCCGAGGACCTGTCGTTTGGCAGCCCGATGTTGTTCAAGGTGTGGCTGTGGATGATTCGTGTCGTTGCGCCGCTGGCGATTCTGGGAGTCTTGTACGGCAGCCTGTGAACGGGTCAGGGCGTCTTGACGCTGTAGACGACATCCACGTTGCGCACCAGGCCCGAGCGTGATTCGACGACCAGTCGCCGGCTAAGCTGATAGCGCAGCAGGAGCGTACCCAGGCTGTCGACAACGCCGTAGGCGTATTCAATGAACAGCCTGTCACCGAATCGCCGGCCGGCGACAAGCTGACTGTTCTCGCCACCACCCTGGACGCCGAGCGTCTCGAAGCCCAGCTGATTTCGAATGCGAGACGCCACGCTGCCGGCTGTCGTCAGGCCGAGCGCGAAAGCGGCCTGGTTCATCATGCTGCCCTCTTCGGAGCTGGCGCCGGACAGTGGCCGCCCGGTCAGCAGGTAGGAGAGTGCCTCGGCATCCGCTAACGGCGGCTCGCTGTAAACTCTTGAGCTTAGCTGTGCCGGCGTACCGGTCAGGTGGATACCGGCCACGGTCTCGTCACTGGCAGTCCGCGATGCATGAACATTCAGCGCCGGGTTACTCAGTGGTCCATTGAAGATCAGCTCACCGGTCTCGATCTCGAGATTCTGCCCGTAAGCCCGGTAACGCCCTTCGCTCAGGACAACCCGCCCAAGGCCCTGGTAGGGCGATTTGCTGTTGCCGGTGATGCGCACCGAACCTTCAAGATTGGTGCTGAGGCCGAACCCGGAAAAAGACACGTTCTCTCCCAGGGTTGTTGCAGCGTCGACAAACAGCAGCCGACTTGGCTGTGTGATCTCCGCATCGCCACGGTGTACGACGACATCCGGCGACGGCTTCTCGGACGACTCCGGCACGGACTTAATCGTGATGCTGGCCTCCGGAATAATCAGCTCTCCAGTGACACGCGTCTCGCGCTCGTCAAGCAGCACATTAATCGTCGGCGATGCCGTTACCTGCCAGTCGGGTAGGTTAACCAGCCTGAAGTCCTCGCCTGCGAGGCGGATATCACTGCGGAGGCCAGTCTCGGCACTCAGTGTTGTTTCACCGTCAATCTGCAGGTAGCCGTCGCCAGATTTTGCGCTGCCCTGCAAAGACAGCTCGCCGGCTTTGCTCTGGCGAAGCAGCAAACCCATGTCGGTGACCGATATCCCGGCGCGACGGATGTCGGCGGAGCCATCGCGCAAACCGATTTCGCCACTGATCTCGGGCGAAGCAAGACTGCCGGCCAATTCGACATTGCCGTAAATCTTACCCAGCGGGCTGGCGATCTCGGGTACGAAGAACGACAGCAAGCTCAGGTCGTTCAGCTCGAGGCTGCCCCGTCCCCGCAACGCGGACCGGAAGTCGAACAGCTCGGCGACTTCGACTTTGCCTGCGGCATGATCTGTTGAATTCTCAAGCCTGAATTCGTATTCACCAACGAGCCTGTTATCGACGACCTCGGCCGTGACCGAGGCCTGTTCAAACATCGCGGATACGTCTTCACCCTCTAAGCTGGTGATCAGTCCCAATCCGCTGATCCGCAGGTTTGTAGCCCCGTTAAGCCGGCCGTCGGCATAGTCACCGTGCGCAGCGAAGTTGATCTCGCCGAGAATGCTCGCACCCTCTGGCAAATAGCCCGGCAGAGTGGCGACTGGCAGATCGCTGACCGTCGTCTCGAACTTCAATGGGCCTGCAAAATCGTAGTTCACCGCGACGCAGGCGATGCCGTGGTTCGAAGTTGTGCCGAGACAGGCGTCCTCCAGTTTCAATTCACCGCGCGACAGTGAAAAGCCGGCGGCTTTCTGAAGCGTCCATTCGCCAAGCGGTTCTCGCCGGACTGCGAGGCTCAGCAGGTTGCCGAGCCATCGATCGTCGACGAAGCGACCGTCGATGCTGGCCGTCACGGTACCGTGTTCGACCGAGTCGATCTCAAGCGAAGCAGTACCTTCCCGGGTTGCCGGCAGGTCGAATCGAGTTTCCAGCCGCTCTATCGCATAGTCGTTCCAGGCCAGGTTCGCGCCGTTGATGTAACCGGAGGCGGCGAAACTGTCGAGCTCCGACTTGATGCGAAAATCGCCGTTGACCGCACCGTCAATTCCCAGGCCAATCTGTCCCAGGTTCGCGAGTTGTAGTCGTCCGTCAACCTGCAGGTGCGGTCCATAGGCGCCGTCAAAATTGACGCGATTGTCGCCGACGCCGAGAACCGCATCGTCAAACTGGAGCTTATCGTTAGCGTAAGCAAGCACGCCGCTGCCACTGACACGATGGGCATTCAATTCGCCCGAGATACGGTCGATGGTGAGGCCAAGGTCGGGCTCTCCATCGACGAGCCGACCCGACGTGCTGCCGACAACGTCGAGCTCGCCGCGCAGGCGTGCGTCCGCGAAGGCTGGATTCAGCTCGGTCAACGCCAGGTTGAAGGACCAGCTGGGTCCGGACGCCAGGCCCAGCACACCATCGGCAAGCAGTTGCCCCCAGTCATTCGAGACACGCAGTGACTCCAAAGTGACGCCGTCGCCGACGTAGGCTCCGCGCGCTTGCAGTGCAGTGACCGGAATGTCTGCGGATGACAGCGAAGTAGCGCCATCGAACACCAGGTTGCTGGGTGTCCCGACGAGATGCAGGGTGCCGCTTGAGACCTCAATGGCCGCAATGTCGCCCTGTTCAATGCGAATTTGCTCCCACCGATTGTCGAGGTCCAGGCTGATGCCGGCAGTTGTTGATGCGACGGTTCCCTGGGTCGCAACGGCGTAGGGCGCGTCGAGATCGTGTTGAATTTCGTACCGCGATGCGTCCCCGCGAACACGCAAAATGCCGGACAACGGTACCTGGTCTTGTAGCCGAACTTCCCAACCTGCGCTGGCGTGGACCGGGTAGTCGCCTGTTAGCCGGGCGTCGCCCGATAGCGCGATGTCGGCCAGCGTGCTTTGTAAATCGAAGCGCCGTATATCGAGCTCCGAACCGGAAAGCTCGCCGCCAAGCCGGATAGTATCTACCAGGAATTCACTGCCTGGCGTTACGATGCGAAGCGACTCGATTGAGCCATTTTCCAGCTGCAGCCTGACGGGAATATCAACGCTAAGTGGCTCCGAAGCCTCAGCGCTCTCCGCACCTTCACTAATCGTGATGGCCACATTTTTTAACGCGAGCGTCGTTATTCGTACTTCGCGCTTTAGTAATGGCAGCAGCTCAACGTGTGTCGCAAGCTCTGCAATAGACGCGGCGGCTGACAGATCCTGCCAGGCAACGTTGCGAAACTGCAGACCCCTTAACAAAGTGCCATCGACCGATTCGATGCTAAGCGCCGCCGGAAGGCGGGACGATGCCTGTGCCAAAAGCCAGCGCGCACCGCTCTCCGTCGTAATCAGCCAGGTGATACCAATAAGCACAGCCAGCGTGATCGCAAACAGGACGCCACCGGTCCATCGGAACAGTCGCCCGATCACAGGTCCGCCCCGAGACGGATATGCACCCGCACACTACGATCGGACTGGTTGAGGGGGTGCGCAAGGTAGAGGCGTAGCGGACCAACCGGCGACAGCCACTTCAGGCCGATACCAGTGCCGATCGCGGCATTGACGTCCAGCGTGTCGAAGGCATTACCTGCATCGAGGAAAACCGCGCCGTAAAAGTTGCCGCGCAGCAGGTGTTCGTATTCGACGCTGGCAATGAGGAGGTTGCTGCCGCCAATAACGTTCCCCAAATCGTCTTTGGGGCCCAGCGAATCGTAGTCAAAACCCCGAACCGACTCATCACCACCGGCAAAGAAACGTACCGAGGGTGGCAATTCGTCGAAGTCTGACTTAGCCGTAAAACCGATCGTGGCGCGTGCCAGCAAGCGGCTCGTGTCTGACAATGAGTGAATAATCCGTGCATTTAGAACGGTCTGTAAGAAGGAGGTATCCGAGCCAATAAACTCCCCGGTACCACTAAGTTGAAGCGTCAGCCGTCGACCGCGGGTCGGGAAGATATCGCGATCCGCCCGTTTGTGGTCGTAAGCAACTGCTGGAAGCACCAGGCGGCTACGCTGTGTGTCAGCTGCGAGATCAAATCTTTCATAGCTAAGGTCAAGCGACAGTGTTCGCAGCCATCTCGCACTTATTCGTTTTGAACGACGAAAGCCGACTCTTGCCGAGTCACCCTGGTAGGTGTCATTGTCCTCTCGCGCCAATGCCGCGGTGTAGCTCAGCCATTCGGTTCGCGGGTCCGCCATCGGTCGCCGGTGCTCTGCCGTGAGACCCTGGATAACCGGTGACAGTCCCACATCGGTCCTGAAGCGATGGCCCTTGGAATTTAGACGGCGGTTCTGATACCCGGCGCGAAGACGGGGTCCGATGTCCGTCGACAGCCCGGCACCGACCGTGTACTCGATGCGGTCAGCAGGCTCCAGCAATACGCGCACCGGAATCTTGCCGTCCGCCGCTTCCTCGACAAGCGGAAGTAGCTCGATGCGCGAGAAGTAACCGCTAAAGGAAAGGTCGGCGTACGCCTTGTTCAACAACCGGCTGTCGTAGGGCATGCCCTCATCAAATTCGAGGAACGCGCTTACCAGGCTTGTCTCGAGAAAGTCTTCGTCCAGTCGAACCTCGCCAAACTGGTAGCGCGGGCCGCTGTCGTAGTGCAGCGAAATATCCGCGGCATTCTCGTCCGGCCATACGTCTATGGTGTTCTTCGAAAACTCGGCCTCGACGTAGCCGCGCTCGGCGGCACGCACCTGCAGATGCTCTTTGAAAGTTTCGTAGCTTGCATGGCGTAGCTGCATGCCGGGAACCAGTGTCTCCGGGGCGCCCAGGTCCGAGAAGTCCGCCGAATCTGCCGATGGCGTCGTAATCGAGATGTCGGTGTTACGCAGAATGACAGCTTGGCCGGTATCGATGGTGACCGTCGCCCGCCAGCACGTGTCATCGATCGAGAGTGTCTTCTCGATGGTTGGGTCGTAGTAGCCAAAGGGTTCCAGCGCCGACCTTACCTCGACCTCAACCTTACGGAAGCGTCGCCTGATCAGCCTGCTATCGGCATCGCAAGGCTCGGCCGCGAGTCCGACATAAGTTTCAACATTACGGGCAATGTTGTCGTTGACGCCGTTGACCTGCAGTTCCGCCCTGGCCCAAGACGCAGTGAGCAATAGAAATACCAACAGGCTTGTAACGCGACTTTGCACAGCTTCATGCCAATTTCATAAAATTGCGAATTTGCATCGTCGTCCGTCCGCATGCCCGAAAAGGGATCTTGCGCTGCGGAGACTCAATGTCGTTCTCGTTATTCGTCCTCATTGACAGACTTACCGGCGTGCGGCTCTGGTTTTCGTAGCGGAGTTATCGATACGGTTTGGACCTGACGTCCCGACATTCGTGCGACTGAAAATTTCAGGCCCGATGAGTCAAAGCTGTCGCCCTCTTCAGGCAGCCGTTCCAGATGCTGCATGACAAGTCCGCCAAGTGTGGTGATTTCGGGGTTGCGCTCAAGCTCGATATCAAGGGTTTGCTCCAGAATCCCCAGTGGCAACTGTCCACTAGCGCGCCAGCCCGAACCAACGGCTTCGATCGGTGCCGCAATGTCGTCGTCCCACTCGTCCTCAATTTCGCCGACAATTTCTTCCAGCATATCCTCGATTGTGGCGATACCGACGTAGTTGCCGTGTTCGTCGACCACAATCGTTATGTGCGTGCGCGTCGAACGCATACGCTCGAGCAATGAAGATATGAGCAATGTTGCCGGCACCACCATCGCTGGGCGAAGCCGATCGGCCAGCGAATCCCAGACGTTGTCTTCGCCGGCGGCGAGGGCTGTCGTCAGGTCTTTCGTTGCGAGTATCCCAACGACGTCGCGCTTCTGATCGAGCACGGGGAATCGACTATGAAGCGTTCTGACTATGGTTTGCTTGTTCTCTTCTGCACCGGAGACGAGCTGGAGTTTGTCGACCTGCACCCAGGGCAGCATGACCTCGCGTACCGTCTGGTCGTCGAACTGAAACGCCTTTCGAATAATGTCGGCCGTATTGCCCTCGATTTCACCGTGCGCTTCGGATTCGTCGACGATGGAACTGATTTCATCCTCAGTGATTACTTCGTGATGAGAGCCGCCGCCAACACCGAGCAATCGCAGTATGCCGCCATTGGTCTTGTCGAGCAGCCAGTTCAAGGGGAATACCAATCGGTAGAACCAGTGCAGCGGATAGGCGAGAGCGAGCGACACGGGTGTCGGCTTTCGAATTGCGTAAGTTTTGGGCACCTGTTCGCCGACGACAATGTGCAGTGAAGAGAACAACAGGAAACCCACAATGAATGAGATTGTGTGTAACGACGGACCTGTAATGCCGACCTTTGAAAGCAGGGGTTCCAGGAGCGCAGCTACCGCTGGTTCGCCGACCCAACCGAGGCCAAGCGATGCCATAGTTATTCCCAGCTGGCAGGCTGCCAGGTAAGCGTCCAGGTTCTGGTGCAGTCGCACAGTGAGCGCCGCACCGCGGCGTTGTTGGCTAACGGCCTGATCAAGCTGGTAGCCGCGTACTTTGACGAGGGCAAATTCGGCCGCGACAAAGAAAGCATTGGCGGCCAGCAGCAAGACGACCGCAACCAGTGAGTATCCGAGAGGGCTCATATTATTGGCAAATTCCTGTGATTATGAATTGTCGACCATGTAGGTTTCGAGCGGCCCGCGGGCGTTCAGATGAACATCGCGCTGCGGGAACGCGATTACT
>CAYTTZ010000034.1:0-20349 GCA_964440945.1 uncultured Woeseiaceae bacterium | reverse complement strand
CCGGTTCTTTGGGCTCGACAAAAATAAAAGCAACTCGGACAGGTTGATCACCGCTAGCCTGGCTACCGAGATATACTTGGAAAATGACTGATACGACCTTTGTTACGCAGCCTTTTCTTCCGCCTCTGGAGGAGCTTCAGCCATATCTTGAACAGATATGGAAAAATCGGCAACTCACGAACGGTGGGCCGTTTCACCAGGAACTCGAGCAAGCGCTTTGCGATTATCTGGGCGTCGAACACCTCTCTCTGTTCACTAATGGGACTCTTGCGCTGGTGGCAGGAATCCAGGCGCTTGAGATCACAGGTGAGGTCATCACGACGCCATACAGCTTTATCGCGACAGCGCACTCACTTCTGTGGAATCGCATCAAGCCCGTATTCGTCGACATTGAGCCAGCCACGCTGAATCTTGATCCGGAGAAGGTAGAGGCCGCGCTCACGCCGGAAACATCAGCCATTCTGCCCGTCCACGTCTATGGCCATCCGTGCAAGGTTGACCGCATTCAATCCATCGCTGATGCGAATGACCTGGGCGTGATCTACGACGCCGCACACGCCTTTGGCGTGCAAGACAGTGGTGGAAGTATCCTGCGTCACGGTGACTTCTCAATACTGAGCTTTCATGCTACAAAAGTATTCACGACCTTCGAGGGCGGTGCGGTCATTAGCCCCGACAAAGAATCGAAACAGCGCATAGACTATTTGAAGAATTTTGGTATCGCCGATGAGGTGACCGTTGTAGCGCCTGGTATCAATGGGAAAATGAGTGAGTTTCAGGCGGCGTTAGGCCTATTGCAGCTGAAATACATCGATGCAGCGATCGAGCAGCGGGCGAATGTTGATCGACATTATCGCGATCGCTTGTCGGATATCCCTGGGATTCGTTGCTTGCCGCGGTCAACCGCTACAAGGCATAACCATTCCTATTTTCCAATTCTCGTTGAGTCCGACTATTCGCTGTCGCGTGATGAACTTTACGACCGACTCAAAGAGAACGATATCCTGTCACGTCGGTATTTCTATCCATTAATTAGTGAATTCCCGATGTACCGAGCCGAGCCGAGTGCCGCCAGATCAAACCTGCCTGTTGCCTTCGCTTCCGCGAACAAGATTCTGTGTCTGCCCATTTATCCAGGGCTCGCGACTAAGGAGCTCGAGGAAATCGTAAGAATAATTGCGTCTGTCTGACTCCAGTGCGAGTCAGGTGTCTTTCTTGTGTCAGCATCAAGAATGCGGGGCGCATGGATGCAGAAAGAAAATGAAACGTCGTCAATCAATTTGTTTGCCGACTTCCTCCCACAATTTGGCTTCGAGTTCCAGGAGCTTTTTGGATCTGTTTTTCAATTTTTTGGCGGGAGCGCCATGAAATACGCCCCAGGGTTCCAGGCTTTTTGTGACCAGAGAAAGCGCCCCGACGGACGACCCTTCTCCAATAACGACTTTCGGCAGTATCACGCACCCTGATCCGATGATAACGTGCTTCTGAAGAACAACAGCGCCCTGTGTTGTGCCGGTGTATTGTTCCGGTACGGTAGGATTTGTGAGATGCTCGCCACCGTAATCATCGGTTCTCGTGTATATCTTGACCCCCTGCGAAAGGCCGCTGAAGTCGTCCATTCGGATGCCATCGCCTGCAGAAACGTAGCAGTACCCACCGATATGAACAAAGGAACCTATTCTTAACCAGCCTGTTCCCGTAGCGATGACAGAGCTGAACCCATCAATGCGAACATTGTCACCAATCTCAATGTTCTCAAGCCCGATGATCGTACTGTTCTTGGCTATTCGGACGTTCTTTCCTATCGTCTTGAAGCCCGCATCTTTCAGGTCGTGTTCGTCAAAGTAACCAGGATCGAATGGATTCATTTCGCTTTTCCTATAAACCACGAGTCCGCTGAATATGGATGACGTTCAACGTACGACGTACACGTGTCGCTTGCAAGGTGCGGGGCATTCGCCGACTGCCTTTGGGAAGCTCATTGTCAGGTTCTTGGTAAACCGGCTGAAAAAAGCAGTCTCAGCTTTTGCGGAATGACAGTAAACGCTGAAAAAAAGTCAGAGAATGAGAGGGTTCGCAATTGCATTGCCGGCCGCCTGACGCTCGTAACGATTTTTCGCATTGCAAACGCATCACGTTGTGATCGTATGTAGATGTCGGAGATCAACGAGAGTTTCCGATTCGCTAGCGACAGCGCGATCGCCTCAACCAGCAACACAGCCATGTTAGCTAGCGTCGTTAACGGGATGAGCCAAATCGGGTAAAACAGCCACTGAACGAACAGCCTGTTCCGTTCGCTGAAATAGCGCCGTCGTACGCTGATCGTCAGCTTATTGTCTTCGGATTTCCCGCCGCCCAGCGAGTGGCCGATCATGTGCAGGAAGCCGGATCGTCCAGGCACATAAATTTTGTAGCCGAGCAGCCTCGCATAGCAGCACAAATAAACATCTTCGGCATTGGTCTCGAACCACTCGGGAAAACCGCCAATGGTGTTCCAAAGGTCTAGAGGCACCCACAGGCAAGCACCGATGACCATGGCGATGTCGTCTTGAGATGGCTGTTTGATCGGTACGGAGCTTGCGAAGTAATCGAGTTTGAGGCCAAAATCGACCAGTTCCAGGGTCGCTGCATCGTACTGTGGCAGGCCCAGTACGACCTTGTCTTGGTGTTTGCGCGACTCGTCAACCAGCGTTGCCAGTGCGTCCGGATACAGTCGCGCGTCATTATTCAGCAGCAGTATGAACCTGCCGCGAGCGGCAGCCGCCATGCGGTTATTGCTGATACAGAAGCCGACGTTTTCGGACGACTTGATCAAGCGAACACTATCGTATTTCTCGAGTACCGCCAGCGAGTCATCCGTCGATGCGTCGTCGTGCACGAGAATTTCGAAGCCCGGTGCGTTTTCCTGGTTCAACAGGGAATCGATGCACTCGGCGATGATTGCCTCGCCGTTGTAGTTTGCGACGCAGACTGAGACGAGAGGGGTGCTGTCGGCCGCCGTCATTGCGAGTTCAGGAACCAGTCCCAGGTCTTCGTCAGGCCCTCTCTGAGCCCTGTTGTCGCCTGCCATCCAAGCTCTGCTTTGGCGTGTGAGCAGTCGTAGTTGACGCCGCTCAAATCGACGCCGCGTTCCGGCAGGTGCTCGAGAGAAAGTTCCCTACCGCTGATTTCCTGCAGTTGCTTGCACAGGTCGTTTATGGAGCAGGCACTTTGCGCGGCTACATTGAAAGTTCTGACACCCTGCTGTTGCTTGCTCGTAAGATGAACGAAGAACTCGGCAAAATCTGCGGCATACAAGTAATCGCGAGTTGCCTCACCGCTACCCCAAATTGTGAACGTCGAGCCGTCACGGATCGCCTTCATCAGCGTTGGTACGATGGCAAATTGCCGCTTTATTCTCTGTCCAGGCCCATAGACGTTAGTAGGCCTGACGATGACGACCGGGTGACCAGTCTGAGCGGCATACGCGCGAAGAAACATCTCGACCGAGATTTTGCCGGCACCGTAGTAGGATTTTGGGCTGAGTGGGGACGACTCGGTCGCATTGCCATCGAGTACATCGTCGTAAACGGCACCGGCGCTGGAAATGAATACCAGCGGACAGCCTGACATCGCATGCAATTGCTCAAGCAGTCGGAATGTCGGCAGCAGGTTGTTCACGGCTTCGACGGCCGGTTGACCTTTGGATGTTCCCGGCGTCGTGTCCCAGGCGAAATGAAGCACATAGTCGGCATCCTTCGCATGCTCGACAATGGCCTGCGTGTCATCCAGGGTGGCCTGTACGTAGCGGACATTCGCTTCGGCGGTCGGGTTCGCGTAATTGCGAACCAGGCAGATTATTTCATGCCCCTCGTGTGCCAGGCGCGATGTTACGAGCTGGCCCAGAAACCCTGCCGCGCCAAGAATCATAATTTTCACGTCGAGTCTTCCTGCATCAGGGATCGATAAAGTTCATGATAACGTTCAGCGCAGTCATCCCATGTCCCGTATGTTGACATCATGGATTGTCTGGCACGTGCGGCCAGCGAGGCACGGGTCTCGTTGTCAGACAGACTTTCAAGCGCAGCGTCGAACTCCGCCGCGCTGTTCACGAGGATTCCGCCACCTGCAGATTCCAGCAAATCTTCGTGAGCGGCAAGACGCGACGCTATAATCGGCAGCCCTGCCGCCATCGCTTCCAGCAGCACCTGCGGCCGACCTTCATCATGTTGGCTAAGCGTGATCATGCCCGTAGCTTGAGGATACCAGTCGCGGATTAATGTGTCTGGCGTCACGGCTCCGTGATATTGAATCCATGACGGCAGCGCCATGTCTTCCTGCATAGGGCCGAACAGGTGAAATTCGTTGTCCTTGCCAGCGAGGTGTTCTGTCCATTCCAGCAGCGGACCGATCTTGGCGCGGGTCAGGCGCAGAACTGTTATCCAGCGGCGAACGGAGCGGTCGGGCTCGACGCCGACATCGTAAAAACGCTGATCGATACCCAGCGGCACGTACGTTACTCTGCTCGCCTGCCTGTCGAAGGCGGTCTCGAGCTTTGGCACCATCCATTCTGCATTGGGCGCCAGCACGACGCGATTGCCGGCCAGGCGATTGCGTAGAAGCGCCGCGACGCCCGGTTTTTCGAGCAGTTTGTAATCCGTCCCGAGGACAGTGATCAACGCGCGGTTACCATTTCCCGGAATGGCCAGAGCTGACTGCAGCCAGTTGAGGTGAAACACGTCGCACTTGTCCCGATTGGCGCGCAGAACGCGCCGCAGTCGTCGCACCAGCGCGGCGCCTTTTGCCAGGCCTTGCAGCGGTTTCGATCGCACCAGGTGAGCAATGCCACCCTGTTCTGCAAGCTTCAACAGGAAGCGCCTGTCCGATTCGGAACCGAGGTAGTCCACGCCGTCGGGCACGGGTCCCGGTGGGCCCCAGTAGCTGACCTCCGTGTCGTCGGATCGATGCAACCCTGCGAGCATCTCGCGTATGAAGAGTCCCTGCCAATCGGTCTCAGAGCTTGGATACGACGTCGAAGTGAGCAGGACTCGACTCATTCTATGCTGCCGAGCCCGCCGATAATTCCCGTGGCCAATGCCCTAGCGATTGAAATGGTCCTCGAGAACCTGCGCGACGCAGGAGGTCAACCGCTTGCCTGTGTCGATGTGCAGGAATTCGTTCGGTCCATGCGCGTTCGATTTCGGTCCCAGCAGGCCCGTTACCAGGAACTGGGCCTCCGGAAAGCGTTCGCCGAGCATACCCATGAACGGAATGGTGCCGCCTGTGCCCATGTACATGGACGGCTTACCAAAGAATGCATTCGATGCCTTGTGCATCGACGCCTCGAGCCACTCGGCAACCGCCGGCGCGTTCCACCCTGCCATCGTCGATTCGACCTCGAACGACACGTTCGCAAGCGGCGGCGTATTCGCCTCCAGGACGGCTTTGACGGCTGCCGCGGCGTCGTCCGCGTCGCAGCTTGGCGGCAATCGGAATGACAGCTTCAGCGTTGTAAACGGCAGCAGCACGTTGCCTGCATCGATCAACGCCGGCATTCCCTCGGCGCCCGTAATCGCCAGCGTGGGTCGCCAGGTGTTGTTTAGCAGCAGCTCTGTGTGAGACTCCCCCGGCGAAGGCTCGTCAACTGCCCAGGGGAACTTCTCGTAAACGGAATCCTGCAGTGTTTCAGCTGCAAGGCGCGCCTGTTCCAGTCGCTGTTCCGGAATTTCGACATGCAGGTCGTCGAGCAAAATCTGTCCGTTCGATTCGTCCTCGATTCGACTGATGAGCTGGCGCGCAACTCGAAAACTTGAAGGAACCACGCCGCTCGCGGTACCGGAGTGCACGCCTTCAGTCAGGACGTCAATTCGCAGCATGCCTGTGAGATTGCCGCGCAACGAGGTCGTGCACCAGAGCTGGTCATAGTTGCCGCACTCGGCGTCGAGGCAGACAACCAGGTCCGGGGAACCGATGCGGTCTTCGAGGAGGTCGATGTAAAAGGGCAGGTCGAAGCTACCGCTTTCCTCGCAGCCTTCAACAAGGACCACGCAGTTTGCGTGCGGAATACCTTGTTCCTGCAGTGTGCGAATTGCCGTCAACGATCCGAAGGTCGCGTAGCCATCGTCCGCACCACCGCGGCCGTATAACTTGCCGTCCTTGATGACGGGCGTCCATGGGTCCAGGTCTTCGTCCCAGCCGCTGAACTCGGGCTGCTTGTCATAGTGACCGTATAGCAGGACGACATCATCGGACTGCCCGGGGATCTCGATAAACAGCACCGGCGTGCGGCCCGGAAGCCGCACAACCTCGATCTGCATATCCTTTATCGGCTGCTTCCTGCACCAGGCCTCGAGCATTTGCACCGCCTCTTCCATATGGCCTTTCTTTTCCCAGTCGGGGTCGAAAGAGGGCGACTTGTTGGGGACCTTTATGTACTCGGAGATCTCCGGAATGATCGATGAGTCCCACATCGTGTTGACGAATTCGGCGGCTTGATTGTTTTTCATGGTGTCGTTCAGTCCGTAGTCAGTGATCGGAACAGCGTGCGTGTCATGCTCTCCGTCGTTATGAAGTCCCAGCTAAAGGAATCGTACTTGGCCAACGGGTTTGCTTCGAGCACATCCTCAACGCTGTTGCCTTCGTCAACCAGCGCTTTGACCAGTGCTCTGCCGTCAATCAGCATGTCGACATCGGTCTTCATGCCCGCTTTGTCGGTTAACGATCCGTGGCCCGGTATGATTTTCGTTGCATCGTCGGCCATGGACGCTATTTTCTGCTGCGCAGCAATGTAGCCGTCGACCGTGCCACCGTTGTCGAGGTCAATGTAAGGGAAGATCCCGTGAAACAGGATGTCACCGGTGTGAATGACGTTAGCACCCGGAAAGAAAATCGCGGCATCGCCATCGGTATGGGCTTTCGGCAGGTGTTTGACGCGCGCCTCGATATTACCGAGGTGGAATGTCACGCCGTCACCAAACGTAATAACCGGGAGTCCTCCCGGACCGCCGGCGCCCGATGCGTCTTCGAGCAGCCGTTTGCGGATGTTGTCGTGGGCAAATATGACAGTGCCGGTGTTGGCAAAGTGGGCGTTGCCGCCGGCATGGTCACCGTGAACGTGCGTATTGACCATGAATTCGATCGGGCCACCCGCCGTCTCGGTAACGTGTGTCAGCAGGTTCTCTGCAAGTGGGGGCAGACCATCGTCAATCATAGCGACATGACCTTCGCCAACAAGCACAGCCATGTTACCGCCGCCGAAGCCGCCCTTGGCCTCGACCATGAAGATGCCGGGTTCGATTTCGGTGGAGTTGAAGGTGATTTCGGCGTCCTGAGCATAGGTCAGCGACGCCAATAGTAAAGGCAGAAAGGCGATCTTTTTCATTGCTGTCTCCACGGGAATTGGACAGCGATTGTACCTTAATGACGGTTACTGTCGCCCGGGAAACGAGAACTGCGCCTTCTCCCGCACGCCGCCGGCAGGCCAGCGCTGCGTGATCGTCTTGCGTCGCGTGTAGAAACGAACGCTGTCAGGGCCGTAGGCGTAAAGGTCGCCGAACAGTGAGCGCTTCCAGCCACCGAAGCTGTGATAGGCCACGGGTACCGGCAGCGGTACGTTGATGCCCACCATGCCAACCCTGATGTTGTCGGCGAAATAACGAGCCGCCTCGCCGTCACGTGTGAAGATGCAGGTGCCGTTACCGTACTCATGATCGTCAATGAGTTGCATCGCCTGCTCTTCGGATTCGGCGCGCACGACGCACAGCACCGGACCGAATATTTCTTCCTGGTAAATGCGCATGCCTGCCTCGACATGATCGAACAGGCACGGGCCCAGAAAGAAACCATCCTCGTGCCCCGGAACGCTGAGACCACGACCATCCGCGACGAGCGTGGCGCCTTCTTCGACGCCGAGGTCGACGTAGCTACGCACCTTCTCGTAATGCGCTTTGGTGACCAACGGACCCATATGATTGCTGTTGTCGGTGCCGGCGCCAACTTTAAGGCCGGTAATCTGCTCCTGGAGCTTACCGACCACGGTGTCAGCGGTCTCTTCACCGACGCAGACGGCGACCGAGATAGCCATGCAGCGCTCGCCGCAGGACCCGTAGGCCGCGCCCATCAGCGCGCTGACGGCGTTGTCGACGTCAGCGTCCGGCATGATCACGGCGTGGTTCTTGGCGCCGCCCAGTGCCTGCACGCGTTTGCCGTGCTTCGTGCCTGTGCTGTAAATGTATTCTGCAATGGGTGTTGAGCCGACGAAGCTGATGGCCTGGACGCGCTCGTCATTGAGCAGCGTATCGACGGCCTCCTTGTCACCATTTACGAGGTTGAAAACCCCATCGGGCAAGCCGGCCTCCTTAAACAGGCGCGCGACGATCATCGGCGCGCTGGGGTCTTTCTCGGAGGGTTTAAGAACGAAGGTGTTGCCACAGGCGATGGCCATCGGGTACATCCACATAGGCACCATTGCCGGGAAATTAAACGGCGTGATTCCGGCGACGACGCCCAGTGGCTGAAAATCAGACCAGCTGTCGATGCCTGGACCGACATTGCGAGAGAACTCGCCCTTGAGAAGCTCGGGTATGCCGCAGGCATAATCCACGACTTCCACGCCTCGGCCGAACTCGCCCATCGCGTCATCAAGAACCTTGCCATGCTCGTCCGTGATGGCAGCGGCGATCTCAGCGGCGTGTTCCTCGAGAAGCTGTTTGAAGCGGAACATGACGCGGGCGCGCTTGGCCGGCGGCGTATTGCGCCATGCCGGAAACGCGGCCTCCGCGGCAGCAATTGCGTTCTCAACAGTTTGCTTTGAGGCCATCGCGACATGCCGCGTGACCTGGCCAGTTGCCGGGTTTGTAACTGGCTCCGGACGATTGTCGTCAGCGACATCGGCGCCGTTGATGAAGTGTCCGACGACGTTGGCGATGTCGATCTTGCTCGCTGGTCTGGCGTTCATACTGTCTCCGCTTGTCGTTTGAGCTTATTCGATCGTGTCGAGGACACGACGGATTGTCTCGAACGACTGTTGCATTTCGTCAGGATCCGAATTCAGAAACGGCGAGAACTGTAGCGTGTCCATTCCGTTGCGAATCACGAGGTTCTCGTCCCAGAAGCACTTCTTGTGCGCTTCTCCACCACGTGCACCCGGTGCCCCCTCGCGAGGCGCCATTTCGATGGCTCCCATCAGTCCGTAGTTTCGCACATCAATAACGTGTCTGTGGTCGGCAAAAGAATGCAGCAGGTCCTCGAAGTGCTGCTCCAGGGATGCCGCCTGCTCGAACGTGCCTTCCTCTTCATAGACGCCCATGGTTGCGAGCCCGGCCGCCGCGGCCACCGGGTGTCCCGAATACGTGTAGCCATGAAAGAGTTCGATCATGTGCTCGGGTCCCTGCATGAACGCCTCGTAGACAGCGTCGCGAACCAGCACAGCTCCCATCGGAATGACGCCGTTAGTCAGGCCTTTGGCCGTCGTGATGATATCGGGCATGACGCCGAAGCGCTGCGCGCCGAATGGCTTGGCGAGTCGGCCGAAGGCAGTGATGACTTCATCGAAGATAAGAAGAATGCCGTGCCTGTCGCAGATCTCCCGAAGTCGCTCGAGGTAGCCGACGGGGGGCGGTAGCACTCCTGTCGACCCGGCGACGGGCTCGACGATTACAGCGGCGATGTTGCTGCCATCGTGCAATGCACAGAGCCGTTCCAGGTCGTCGGCAAGATGCGTGCCCCAGGCGGGTTGGCCCCGAGTAAATGCGTTGTGCTCGAGGTCGTGGGTGTGCCGGATGTGATCTACGCCGGGGATCAGGTTGGCGCTGAATGCCTTGCGATTCGGCACCATGCCACCCACCGACATGCCGCCGAAGTTCACGCCGTGATAGCCGCGTTCACGACCAATCAGACGCGTGCGATTGCCTTCGCCCCGCGCGCGGTGATAGGCGAGTGCGATCTTCAGCGCGGTATCCACCGACTCGGACCCCGAGTTGGTAAAAAAGCACTTGTTCATGTCGTCGGGTGCCATGGCCGCGACTTTTTCAGCCAGCGCTGCGGCCTTGTCGTTGGTCACCTGGAACGTCATGCAATAGTCGAGTGTCGCGACCTGGTTCTGCACGGCTTCGACAATCTTCGGATGGCAGTGACCGAGGCCAGAGGTCCAAAGCCCGGAAAACGTGTCGTACAGCTTCGAGCCGTCTTCGGCGGTGTAGAAATGCCCCGAAGCGCCCTTTATAACGCGTGGTTTCTTTTTGAAATCGCGGTTGGCCGTGAACGGCATCCAATAGGCGTCCAGGTTCTTTAGAGCGGCGCTCATCGTCATTTCTCCGAAGGTTTTTGGGGCAGCAACTGCCGAGTTTACGCCTGCACAGCATTGTTAAACAATGAGTTATGTGGCAGTTCGTAAGTCATTGAATTTTATAGTTTGTGGGTGCAAAATGTTTGTTAATACTAAACACTCAGGGCATCTCCCATTATGGATCAGGAAATCGGCCGCCGTCTGCGTGAGGTGCGTGAACGGCTGGGTTTGTCACAGCGACAGCTCGCAAGGCAATCCGGTGTCGCGAACGCTACGATCTCGCAGATCGAAGCCGGCAAGCTGAATCCAACGGTCAGCATGCTGAAGCGAATACTTGATGGCGTGCCAATCAGTCTCGGCGAGTTTTTTGGCGACGAGTATGAAGTGCGCGACAAGGTCTTTTTTCGTGCCGACGATCTCACCGAAATAGCAGACGGAGGCGTCTCTTTTCGACAGGTGGGGGCCAACATCGGCGGTCGTGCCATTCAGCTGATTCAGGAGCGTTACCAGCCCGGTTCCGGAACCGGAAAACACGCGATTACACACGAAGGTGAGGAGTGCGGGATCATTCTCAGTGGTCGGCTCGAAGTTACCGTGGGAGACGAAACGGCGGTTCTATCCACGGGCGATGCCTACTACTTCAAGAGCAGCAAACCGCATCAGTTTCGCAACAAGTGGAACGAGCCCTGCGAGTTGATCACGGCCTGTACGCCGCCAACATTCTAAAGCCTAGGTATTATAACGCTGGCCAAACCCGGTGCATTAGTGGCAAAGTTACGTCCCCGCAGTAACCCACCACAGCAGGACCGAAATGAGCGAGTTCGGCACAGAATTTTGCGACGAAATTTCAATCGTTCGCTACGAAAACGACGCCTGGCAGACGCCGTCAATACAGCCACTTGCCCCGTTGCCCATGCACCCGGCGGCCCATGTATTCCACTATGCGAGCACCTGCTTCGAAGGCTTCAAGGCGTACCGCTGGGACGATGGCAAGGGTCGAATATTCAGGCTCGATGACCATGTCGCCAGGATGCAGAAGAGTGCGGCTTCGCTGCGCCTGCCGGTTCCTGATGCGGGCATGCTCGCGGGCATGGTCAAGGACCTTGTAGCGCACCATCTTCCCGATATTCCCGAGCCCCCGCATTCGCTGTATCTTCGTCCAACACTGATTGGCACGCTGCAGAATATCGGTGCCGCGGCGGCGCCGTCGACGGAGGCAACCCTTTTCGTATTGGCTTCGCCCGTCGGCGACTACTTTGCCAGTGGCGCGAAGGCGTTAAAACTGTTGGTTGAGGAGCGTGCGAGAACAACAGAGCAGCTCGGCAGCACGAAAACCGGCGGCAACTACGCTGCAGCGCTGGGGCCGACGCTTGCGGCCAAGGAAAAATATGGCGTTGACCAGGTGCTGTTCTGTCCGCAAGGGGACGTACAGGAGACCGGTGCCGCCAACTTCCTGCTGATCAGTGACGATGAGATCATTACCAAGCCGCTGGATACGTCGTTCCTGCACGGCCAGACACGCGATTCCATCCTCAAACTGGGTGCCAGTCTGGGCTACCGTATCAGTGAGCGCGATTTCACGGTGACGGAATTGCTCGAATGGGTATCCACGTATGAAGCGACCCTGTCCGGCACTGCCGCTTGCCTGTCGCCGGTCGGAGCGCTGGTTTACCAGGGCAAGGAGATCGCGGTACGAGACGGCAATCCTGGCGTCAACACTGCACGGCTGCAGAAGGCGTTGCAGGATATCCAGTACGGCCTTGCCGACGATACCTTTGGCTGGCTGACCGAGATCGGCTAGACGAACGAGTTCAGATCGCTTTCGAGAACCGGTTGTCGTTCTCGGCCTGGTCAATATAGCGATCAAAGACCATGGCGATACTCCTCAGCAGCAGTCGGCCTTTTTGCGTAATCGAAATGCTGGACTGATCCAGCTCGATAAGGTCGTCTTTGGCGAGCGCATCAAGACGCTCTATTTCCGCCGCGAAATACGTACGAAAGTCGATGTCATGTTCTGCGCTGAAATCGTCGAATGACAGGCTGTCGTAGCACATCAGGGCCTGTATGACGGCGGCGCGCAGCAGGTCGTCGTCATCGACTTCGATGCCTTTCCTGATGGGTAGCTCGCCGTTCTCGATGAGTGCCTCGTATTCCATCGTTGTGATTGCATTCTGTGCGAACAGGTTACCGATATTGCCAATGCCGCTAACGCCGAGTGACACGAGGTCGCATTGGCGATGCGTTGAATAGCCCTGGAAATTGCGCTGCAGCGTGCCGTTCATGCGGGCTTCGGCGAGTTCATCATCCGGCAAGGCGAAATGATCCATGCCGATGTAGATGTAGCCGGCATCACAGAGCTTGTCGATCGTATTGTGCAATAGCTCAAGCTTGGTTTCGGGTGCAGGGATATCCGCGTCATTGATCATGCGCTGACCCTTGAAGCGCTGCGGCAGGTGCGCATAGTTGTAGACGGCGAGGCGATCGGGTTTCATATCGATGGCGAGATCCAGCGTTCGACTGAAGCTGTCAACGGTCTGGTGCGGCAGGCCGTAAATCAGATCGAACGAAATGGAACCAAAGCCGGACTCAAGCGCGCTTTTCATGAGCGCTCTCACCTCGTCAGGCGTCTGGATTCGATTCACTGCCTGCTGAACGTCGCGATCGAAATCCTGGATGCCCAGGCTCAGGCGATTGAAACCGAGCTCGGCGAGGTGCCGTATACGATCGCCATCGACGGTGCGGGGGTCGACTTCGATGGAGAACTCGCGCTCGTCGCTGGTATCGAAATTGAACGACTTGCCCAGATGACTCATCAGGTCACCGAGCTGCTCGCGATCCAGGTAGGTGGGCGTCCCGCCGCCGAAATGCAGCTGTTCGACCTTGCGATTCCGATCAAACAACTTCGCCTGCATCTCGACTTCCCGGTACAGCATCTCGAGGTAGCGGTCTACCCGTGCCTGGTTATGGGTGACGATCTTGTTACAGCCACAGTAGTAGCAGAGTGAGTGGCAGAAGGGGATGTGCACGTAGAGCGACAAAGGCACGCCGCTGGCATTACTGGCCAGCGAATGACGCTCGTAATCCTCTGCCGTGATGCTGTCGCTGAACTGCAGCGCCGTCGGGTAGGACGTATACCGTGGCCCCCTGCCTCCGTGGCGGACGATGAGGTCCGTGTCGAAGCAGACGCCCGTATGCTGTCGCTGCTGGCTTTGCTCGGTAGTCATGGCTGCAAATGCTCCCCGATTTGTTTGGCTCGGAACATGGGTAATTGCCGAAATTCAGCTGCGGTCAGGCACGGTGGCCGGCACTTCCGTGCGTCGCAGAGCGTGTACCAGATAAAGCAAAATCGTGAACAGCAGCATGCCGACTGCCTGATGCGCCGCGCCAAGCGCCACCGGAACGGCCATCAGCAGGGCTGAGATGCCCAGGATGACCTGTAAAGACACTGTGTGCAGCAGCGCATTCACGGCGGGACGTGCGCGCTTTGGCAGGTCGGTTTTTCTTGCAGTAAACCAGTAAGAAACGATAGTCACGAAGGTGATCGCAGCGAGCCAGCGGTGATTGAACTGCACTGTGATCATATTATCGAAGGCGTTTCGCCACAGCGGACTGAGTGCCGTTAGCCCTTGCGGTATCCACTCGTCGCCCATCTTGGGAAACGTGTTGTAGATCTTCCAGGCCTTGAGTCCCGCAACGAACCCGCCCGAGATAATCATCGTGCAAACGAGTACGAAGACGCCAACAGTCCTGCGGTACAGGGCGTGTTTCACCGCGTCGCGAGCCGCCGGGAAGATCAGGGTGAGTGCGGTCCATAACATGAATGCGTAGACGAGGAACGCCGCCGAGAGGTGGGCGGTCAGGCGGTAATGACTGACCTGCGGGGCGTCGACCTGGCCGCTTGCGACCATGATCTTGCCGATAAATGCCTGGCCGCCGCCAAGCGCCAGCATCAGCAGATACTTCGGCCAGTCTCGCTTCGGTATGTAGCCGGTCACCGCGAAATACAGCAGCGGCAGCCCAAAGACGAGACCGATCAGTCGGCCCAGTAGTCGGTGCAGGTACTCCAGCCAGAAAATACTCTTGAAATTGCCGACGTCGAAGTCCGAATTTACTTTCTGGAACTCCGGCGTGAGTTGGTAGATCTCGAACTTATTCTGCCATTCCTCTGCGGAGAGCGGTGGGAGGGTGCCCATGATGGGTCGCCATTCGACCATAGACAGTCCCGAGCCGGTCAGGCGTGTAACGCCACCCAGCACGACCATGGCGAATACCAGTCCGCAGCAGACGAGCAGCCAGTTGGCGACCACGCGGTCCTGCTTCCGGTTTGTTGATACGTTTTCCATCGTACTTGAGAGCCTCTTCAATGCCGCGAGTTCTGCGCGATTCTAACAGGCTTGCGGGCAGAGCGAGCGTCGTCTGCGCTCAGGGAGTTTCGTGATAATCTGCCGCAATGAATATCCGCGACTGCAATAACATCATGGACTTCCGCCGCATCGCGCGACGCAAGTTGCCGACACCGGTGTTTCACTACCTGGATGGCGGGGCCGACGACGAGTGGACGCTCGGACGCAATACGTCGGCGTTTGATGACTACGAACTGTTGCCCTCACAGCTGTCCGACGTCAGTACCATCAGCCTGAAATCGACACTCTTCGGTCAACCCGTGGACTGGCCGGTCATGATCGCGCCGACTGGCGCTTCGAAGCTGTTTCATGGCGATGGCGAACCGGCGGTTGTCCGGGCCGCAGAGAAGTTCGGCATGGTCTACAGTCTTTCCACCCTCGGTACCACGACAATCGAGGACGTTGCGGCTGCCGGTCAATGCCCCAAGCTGTTCCAGCTTTATGTCTTCAAGGACCGCGGGCTCACACAGGACTTCATTGATCGGAGCAAAGACAAGGGCTATGCGGCGCTGTGCCTGACCGTGGACACGCCACTGGCCGGAAATCGCGAACGCGACGTCGTCTACGGCATGTCGGCACCGCCGAAATTCAAGTGGAAAAGTGCGATCAGCTATGCCCAACATCCAGGGTGGCTCTACCGGGCACTGGTCCGCAAGGATCTCGACCTGGTTAACATTACGAGCAGCGACGCCGGCGCGAAGATCGACAAGGGCGTCGTCGAATACATCAACAGCCAGTTCGATCGTTCGCTGACCTGGAAAGACGTCGAGTGGCTGGCCGGTAAATGGGATGGCCCGCTGGTCATCAAGGGCGTGCAAACTGTCGACGACTGCCGCAAGGCGGCAAATTCGGGCGCAACGGCCGTCATGCTGTCGAATCACGGCGGGCGGCAGCTGGAATCGACACCTGCGCCGGTGGATTGCATCGCCAGGGTTGCAGACGCACTGCATGATCGACTCGAGATTATCTGTGACGGTGGCATTCGACGCGGTACGCATATCGTGAAGGCGCTGGCGCTGGGTGCGAATGCCTGCAGCATCGGCCGGGGCTATTTGTATCCGCTGGCGGCAGGCGGCCAGGCGGGCGTCGAGCGCGGGCTACAGCTGTTGCACACCGAACTGGAGCGGACGATGGCGCTGCTCGGCTGTAACAACATCGATAAACTCGGTGAGCGGTATATCCAGCACAGGGGCTGAGGTAGCGGTACACACAGCCGGCTTGCGCATGCAAAGCGCGATTCTGTCGTACAAAGGGCGCCTGCCGCGTCGATTCCCTGTCCAAAATGATCACAAAAACCCTTTGTTTTACAGGCCGACGCGCTCGTTTTCGCATCCAGGCCGACAGGAGTCTCCCAAATCGCGGGAAAAAGGCCGAAATAGGGGGTACCATTTCTTTGTCCATAGCCAACACGGCATGGCGGTGAAGACGCCCTCCAGGGCGGACAGTAAAGATAAGAGGTTGTTATGTCAGGTGAAAGAGTGATCGGGACCGTTAAGTGGTTCAACGACGACAAGGGGTTTGGCTTTATCGAGCGTGAAGGTGGGCCGGACGTATTCGTCCACCATACAGCGATTCAGATGGAGGGATTCAAGACCCTTAAGGAAGGACAAAAAGTCACGATGGAAGTGACCCAGGGGCAGAAAGGGCCCCAGGCAGAGAACGTAATGGACGGCTAGGCCGTTCCTTCAAAGGTGACCTGGCGGCATGCTGCCGGTTTTCGCCTTTTCAGTCGCGCCCGGTTCTTTTTGCCGGGCGAATGCCAGGACAGCCACAACGTCGCGAGTTGGACTAGAAAAGAAAAACGGATCGACATTGTGGCAGTGTCTGCAGGCCGCCAGCTACTGGTGGGCTGTTCGGCTGCGCGAGAAAGCAGGCGCGCTCGAACTGGCTTCGAGGTCCGCAGCCAAAAGCACCAAAAACCCGGATTGATACGACACATGAAACTCAGGATCAAAGACAATTCGATTCGACTTCGCCTGACGCGAAGCGAGGTAGACGCACTGCGCGATGAGTGTGTTGTCGCCTCGGCAACCGGGTTTCCCGGCGGACGGCAGCTTCGCTACCGCGTCGAGAGTAGCCCGGCAAGCGTCAATCCTGCAGCGTTCTTCTCCGACAACGCGGTGACGATTCGTCTCCCTGAAACCAGCGTGGTTTCCTGGGCAGGGACCGAGCAGGTTTCGATGTCAGGTGAGCAGGTCCTCGACGATGGCAGCCGGCTGCAGATCCTCGTTGAGAAAGATTTCGTTTGCCTGACGGAGCGAGAAGGCGAGGATGAGTCCGACATGTTTCCGCACCCGGAGGCGGACGCATACAGCTGCTGATCATGTCGTCCCGCTACGCGCGCTTTTATCCAAAGACAATCGAGTTCCTCCAGCAACTCGCTGTAAATAACAACCGCGACTGGTTCGGGGAACACAAGAGCCGCTATGAAGAAGACGTACTGGACGTCGCGCTTCGCTTCGTACAGTCGATGCAGGACCCGCTTGCCGATATAGCGCCGCACTTTGTCGCGTTGCCAACGCGAGTTGGCGGATCACTGATGCGGGTCTACCGCGATACGCGGTTCTCGAAGGACAAGACGCCCTACAAGACCAACATCGGCATTCAGTTTCGTCATGAAGCGGCAAAGGATGTGCACGCGCCGGGCTATTACCTTCATATTGCGCCGCAACAAGTGTTTATCGGCGTCGGCATGTGGCGGCCGGATTCGGAGCCGCTGCGCCGCATCCGCGAGCGCATTGCGGCAAAACCGGCCGAATGGCGGCGCGCCATTGGGGGGCGCACGTTCGTGCGCCACTTTGGGTTGGGAGGTGAGTCGCTGCTCAGGCCACCGCGCGGCTTCCAGAAAGACCACGAGTGCATTGACGACATCCGGCGCAAGAGCTTCATAGCGGTCAGGGAGCTTGCGGTGAAAGATTGTCTGAAGCCGCAGTTTCAGCGTACGGTCGAGTCGTCCTTCAAAACGGCGGAGCCTTTCATGCGTTTTCTCTGCAAGGCGGTCGGCGTCAGGTTTTGAGCGTTTTTTTCAGCTCACGCAGCAGCAGCTCGGGATCCGGTCTGTCGGAAATGTGCTTCGATAGTTCCGTGTAGCGAATTATGCCAGCCGAATCGACCACCAGCGCTGTAGGCCAGACGGTATCGCGACCGTACTCTTTCTCGTAGCTGCCCGGCACGCCGGTCTTTTGCACCAAACCAAGCTCCTCCGTGACCGCCAGTGAGTCGTCGAGCCAGAAGTCGAACTCGACTTCGAAAAAAGAGGCTACCCGACGTGTTGTTTCCAGCGGTTTTGGCGTAAGCAGGATCAGTTTCGCACCGAGGTCGATGATGTCCTTGTAATGCTTCGTCAGGCTCTGGACCTGGGCGCTGCAAAACGGGCACCAGTTGCCGCGCACAAACAGGATGATCGTCGGCGAGCCATGTAAAGCCGTGGAGCGGACCGGATCGCCCTGTTCGTCGGTCGCGTCAAAATCGGGCAGCGGGCGGCCGGGCTTTAGCTGCTCGGGAACCGGTCGCAGGCCGCGCTTTGAAACCCAGATCCAGGCGGCGACCAGTACGGCAATGATGCTCGCTGCGATGATAAGTAGACTATTTGACATACGCGGCAGTATCGCCCCGCAAGGGACGTGGACACAAGGTAGGAATTATGGATACTGACTCGACCGATCGCCTGTGTGCTTTACCACGAACCTTACGATGACGAGCAACCCGATTATCTGGTCACCCGATGCGAGCCGCGTGCAGGCGTCTGCAATGTACCGCTTCATGCGGCAGCAAGGGTTCGATGACTACGGATCGCTTTATAAGTGGTCGCTCGAGCAGGCGCCCGTATTCTGGGAGGCGGTCTGCGAGTTCTGCGATATCACGTTTAGCAAGCCGGCTAAGCGCACGCTGGCCCGCTCCGACAGTATCATCGACGCCGTTTGGTTCGAGGGCAGTCAGCTCAATTACGCGGCCAATCTGCTCCGTCATGACGATGACGAACTTGCGCTCATATTCAGTGGTGAGATGGGTGTTCGCCGGGAGATATCGCACAGGGAGCTTCGCGACGAGGTTGCGGCGATCGCGGCTGGACTGAAGTCAGCGGGCGTTGTGCGGGGTGATCGAGTCGCCGGGTTTCTGCCTAACTGTCCGGAAGCAGTAATCGCCATGCTGGCTGCGACCAGTATCGGCGCGATCTGGTCATCCTGCTCCCCGGATTTCGGCGTTACCGGCGTCGTCGATCGATTTGGTCAGATCCAGCCGAAGGTGCTGTTCGCAACCAATGGCTACTTCTATAACGGCAAGACCTTCGACACGAGCGAAGTCGTCGATGCGGTGGTTGCGGAGATTCCGGAAATCGAAAGCGTCGTGTGTGTACCGTTCGTCGATGCGCTACCGGCCGTGCAGTCAGGCCGCAGCGCTGTTGCCTGGTCGGAATTTGGTATCGCCGAATCTGCATTGGCCTTCGAGCCTGTCGACTTCGATCATCCCCTCTTTATCATGTTCTCGTCTGGAACGACGGGAGTGCCAAAATGCATCGTGCACGGGCACGGGGGGACGATCGTGCAGCACATGAAAGAACATGTGCTGCACACGGATGTTTCCGCGGTGGATCGACTGTTCTTTTTTACAACTTGCGGCTGGATGATGTGGAACTGGTTGGTCAGTGGCCTCGCGAGTGGCGCTACGATCGTGTTGTACGACGGTTCACCGTTTTATATGAAGGGTCGGGCGCTCTGGGAGATGGTCCAGAAAGAGCGAATTAGCATCTTTGGTACCGGCGCGAAATATATATCGGCCCTCGAAAAGTCGGGGCTTCGCCCGCGCGATGAGTTCAGACTGTCCGAATTGCGAACGGTCCTGTCGACCGGTTCGCCGCTCTCGCCAGAGAGTTTCGACTTCGTTTACGACGCTGTCGGTGATGATCTGCAGCTGTCCTCGATTTCCGGCGGAACCGACATTCTCAGTTGTTTTGCGCTGGGCAACCCGGTGCTGCCGGTGAGACGCGGCGAATTGCAGTGTCGTGGGCTCGGCATGGCGGTGCAGATTTTCGATGACGAAGGAACTGCGATCGTGGGTCAGAACGGTGAGTTGGTGTGTACACAGCCGTTTCCTAGCGCGCCGGTCGGATTCTGGAACGACGCCGACGGGTCTCGCTATCACAGCGCCTACTTTGAACGATTTGACGGCATCTGGGCGCATGGCGATTTTGCGGAGCTGACCGAGGACGGCGGCGTAATCATCCATGGTCGCTCCGATGCGGTTCTGAATCCCGGCGGGGTTCGTATCGGCACGGCGGAGATCTATCGCCAGGTCGAGAAGCTGACCGATGTCGTGGAGAGCATCGCTATCGGTCAGAACTGGCAGGACGATGTGCGGGTCGTGTTGTTCGTCGTGCTCAGAGACGGCATTTTGCTCGACGAGCCGCTGCGACAGCGTATCTGCGCCGTGATCAGGGAGAACACGACGCCACGCCATGTACCTGCGAAGATTATCGCTGTCCCGGATATTCCACGGACGAAGAGCGGCAAGATTGTCGAACTGGCTGTGCGTTCGGTTGTCCACGGCGAGGCCGTGAAGAACACCGAGGCACTGGCCAATCCCGCGGCCCTTGAGCATTTCGCGGGCGTTGCCGAACTGAGTGAAGACTAGTGTCCTGTTTGCTGAGTTCGCTAACTTTCAGCGCTATTGGCAGCCCGTCTT
>CAYTTZ010000033.1:0-20574 GCA_964440945.1 uncultured Woeseiaceae bacterium | reverse complement strand
GGTTTTCGACAATATCGATCTCGCAGTCCTGCGCGACTTCATCGACTGGATGCCATTCTTCAATGCGTGGGAGTTCCACGGCAAATACCCGCAAATTCTGAGCGACAAGATAGTCGGTGAAGCCACCACGTCACTGTTCAACGATGCCACGTCGATGCTCGACCGGATCATCGAGGAAAAATGGCTGCAGGCGCGCGCGGTCGTAGGGTTTTACCCGGCCAATGCGACGGAGCATGACGATGTGTTGGTCTATGCGGACGAGCAAAGAAACAACGTCGCGCAGAGGCTGGTCCATCTTCGGCAACAGCGCACTAAAGCGCAGGGGCATGCGCAGTCCTGCCTGGCCGACTTCATTGCTCCGGCTGATCGAGGGCTCGGTGACTACATCGGCGGTTTTGCAGTAACGGCCGGAATCGGCGTCGACGAGCACGTCGAGCGATTCGAAAAAGCGCACGACGACTACAGCTCGATCATTCTAAAAGCGCTGGCGGACCGCCTGGCCGAAGCGCTGGCCGAGTACATGCATCAGCGTACGCGCCGGGAGTTCTGGGGCTACGCCAGCGATGAAGCACTAACCAGCGAGGATCTGGTCGCCGAGAAGTATCGCGGCATTCGCCCGGCCCCTGGCTATCCCGCGTGCCCGGATCACACGGAGAAAGGCAAGCTCTGGCAGCTGCTGGATGTGGAGACGAACATCGGTCTGAGGCTTACCGAGTCCTACGCGATGTACCCGACAGCGGCGGTCAGCGGCTTCTACTTTGCACACCCGGACTCTCGCTACTTCGCGGTCGGCAAGATCGGTCGTGATCAGGTGGAGTCGTATGCCCGGCGCCAGGAAATCAGCATCGCGGATGCCGAGAAATGGTTGGGGCCAAACCTCGGATACGAACCGAGCGCGGCCAACGCCGCGGACGCCGCCTGAGCGCGTCCATCAGCACTAATAATTTAATGAACACCACCTACTAAAGGGTACGAGGATGCCTGACCTTTACTACGCTGCCGCCTGCCAGACGGATTTTCCCAGCCCGCTCGAGCGTGGCGAAATCGCGGCACGCACCCGCCGCATGTGCGCCATGGTCGAACAGACCATCGTCGGCTATGAGCCCTTTTTCGACGTGCGCTTGCTGGTGTTTCCGGAATTTGCGCACGCCGCGCCGGCTTACGACAACGTTGCGGCACTGCGTGAAAAGCTGGCCGTCGCCGTGCCCAACGAGCATACGGATGAATACGCAAAGCTGTGCCGGAAATATGGCTGTTTCATTCAGACAGGCAGTTTTCTCGAAGTCGATCCGGAATTCCCCGGAGCCGTGTTCAACACCACTGTATTGATTGGTCCGACCGGTGTTCTGTCGAAATACCGCAAAGTGAATACATGGATTCCCTGGGAAGTACACGCCAGTCCTCACGATTTCCCCGAATACCCCCTGGATCCGTTCCCGGTGGTCGATACGGAGCTGGGTAAACTGGCCGTTGCTATCTGCTATGACTGGCTGTTTCCCGAGACCATCCGGCAGCTAGCCTTTAATGGCGCCGAAGTGATCAATCGTGTTTCCGCCTATATGGATCCCTGGGGCGCGACGGCACCAATGGACTGGTGGACACTGATCAATCGTACGCGCGCTGTCGAAAACACGGCGTATGTGGTGGCGTCGAACCAGGGTGCGAGCATGGAGCATTACCCGCCGTTCAGCTGGCCCGGCGGCAGCATGGTCGTCAATTACGACGGCGTAATTCTGGCGCAGGCCGATCCTGGGCCGGGAGAGAAAGTAGTTGTGGCACCCATTGATATCTCTGCCTTGCGTGCGGAGCGCGAACGTCGCCAGGGGCACGATATGCGGGCACATTTCCGCAGTGAAATCCACGACTACGCGAGCCGATCGTACCTGCCGAGAGGCGATGCCAAATCGCTTAGCGTCGACAGCAACAAGCAGCGCATAAAAGCCGCGAAAGCAGGCACTTCGGGCTGAGTCAGAATCCCGACTGATAACGCGTGTTGTATTGCTCGTGCAGGCGATCGCGAAGCGCCGTGGGCTTGCCGGTGGAAGGCAGTGGACCGACGGTTGCACCATCGAGCGTGTATAGGTCCATGTCCTTGGCCCAGCCGTTGGTTTCCAGCACGAAGTAACGTCGAAAGCCGTCCGGTGCAGGTTGTGCGGCGTTGAATTCGAGATGTACTTCCTCTCCCGGACCGATAATCGCGACCGCGTCATCCGTGTTCGTAACGAGCTCATCGACCGAGCCGAGGCGCGTGTACAGGCCGGCCATGTAACGAGTGTCCCAGAACGGGCTCGACTCCGCATAGTCGTAGTGCGGCCGGAATTGTTCGAGGTTGCTGCGCTTGGCAAAGCCCGTCTTGCCGAGCGTTGCGGAGGCCACGGGCAGCAGCTGTTTCTTGTGATCCGGCAGCGCCTCGGCGAATGCTACGGCGATGCGATCCCAGTAAACCTGCATGTTGCTGCGCAGCCGCAGGCTGCTGGTACCTGGCGGTAACTCCGCCATCGGTAGTGACATGCGTCGCGGCATCCCCGCCGGGTAGCCGAACTGCTCCACCACTGTGTGCCATTTTCCGCCGGCAAAAGCCTGCAGCGTCGGAGCCTCATAAGCGGCACCGGCCTGCCAGGCGGCGAAATTAGTCTGTGAGTAGGGGTACTCGACCCAGCCGTCGATCACCAGGATCGGGGTGCTGTTTTCGCTGTCCAGCGGCTGTGCGAAATCGAGAGTCAGGATGTGCTCGGCCTGTAATCGGCCGATAAATCGCGTGTCAAGAGCACCGACCGGCGCCGCGACGCCGTCATTGTTCAGTACAGAGGCCAGAGCGTCCTCACCGCGGTCATTGACAGCACGCTGCGGCAACAGCTCCCGGCGATAGAAGTGGGCTTCACCGGTCGGTTCGGGCCCGGCAATACCCATGCGTTCGTCCAGCACCATCTGCCAACCCGGTGGCAGGTCGTAAATCGCAAGCCGCGCGGCATCGATATAGGCGTTTTCCTCCATCGGTTCGGCGATCTTGAGTTCATAGCGATCGTCTTTCGCTTGCAGCGCGCCGTCGGGCAGCAGAAAGTTCTCGCGTGGGCGGGGCGTCGTATACTCGCCCGGACCAACGGCATAACCCAGGCCGCCAACGCCGAGAAAGTCACTGACGAAGGCGTACTCCGTTCCATTCCATGCGAACAGCACCGGGCAACTCGACAGCTGCCGCTGTGTCTCGGAGATTCGCTGCAACTCGCCCGTCTCGACGTTGACTTCACTCTGAAATACGCCGTCGGACCAGTCGATTGCTATGAAACCCGCCCGCGGGTCGCCTTTCAGGCCAACTGCCAACGGTTGCAGGCTCTGGCCGGGCGCCGAATTGTTGCGGTAGGTTTGCAGCAGACTCCAGCGGGATCCGGCGCGCACCGCGAGTCGTGTGCCGATGCCCGAAGCGTTTGAGCGCATCGACTGGGCGTCGTCCTGCTTGCCGCGCAAGGATAAAGTCAAAAACGGATATCGGCCCGGCCCGGGCTTCCAGATGGTCAAGCCGGCGTTCGCCGTAGACAAAGCCAACATCGACGGACCTGATTTCGACAGGCCGATTAAGGGCAAGCTCGTGGCGAAACGCTCATCGGGCGGCGCGGCAGCGGAATACCGCGATTTCGCCGTATTGCCATTTGCGCTCAGGACCGTCCAGCCGCTGGCGGACGAGACGATCAGCTCGAGAGTGCCGTCGCCGTCGACATCAAACGCTGCAAGTTGTGCCTGCGACGCATCGCCCAGGACGTCCGGTTGCGCCAGAGTTTCGGGCTGGAATTGACCGCCAGCGTCGGCGTTCCAGCGCAGCAGTGCACCGCCGGTGTCGACGGTATAGAGCTCCACCATGCCGTCCGCGTCGATATCCTCCGCCAGCATTGCCAGGGCCGCGGTGTCGTTGAACGTCTCAAAGCCCGCCGCCGGCCGGTATGACCACAAGCGGTCGTTGGTATACACGTCATGCGGAGGCGTGCTGTTTATGACGAGCAGATCCGCGTCGCGATCATTGTCGATGTCGGCAGGTACGACCATGATCGATGCGTTACTGCTTCCGGTCAGCCCATAGTCCTTTGCCAACGGCCTGAAGGTGCCGTCGAGATTGTTGTTGAGCAGTTCGTTAGGCCCATCGCCGTTGACGAGGAACAGATCCAGGTCACCGTCGTGATCGGCGTCGAAGAATGCGCCATCGACCGTGTCGAGGTTTGCGCCGGAGGTTCCCGTCGTCGCTGTTACATCCTGCCAGGTGTCGGGCCGCGTCTGACGCCACAACTGGTTCTCGCCGCGCCGGCACAGGTAAACATCGACCAGGCCGTCGTTATCGTAGTCGCCCCAGAGTGCTGCGTTGACATTGCTCACCGAGGCGAGCGGGTGATTCGCGATCTCTGTGTACCCGCCGGCGGCCTGGCCCTGCAACACGAGGTTGCCAGCCGACGATTCACCGGGGTCGGCCGTCGCGTCGAAGCCGCCGGCAAGAAACAGGTCGGGCAAGCCGTCGTTCTGCATATCGACCGTCGTGATGCTCGGTGTGCGTTGTGCGGCGTGCGGGCGCCATCGCAGTGGGGCCGCGCTGCTAATCGACACCGGCTCTGGTTTTTCAAACAGTGCGCCCTCGGGAAGGGGCAGGCTCGATTCGGTCTCGAGGTCAACCGTCAGCGTGTCACCTTTCGGACCCATGCGCGTGTACCTGAACTCGGCGAGGTACGAGCGCGGGTTGTTTTCCAGCCGTTGGTAGTCGGCCGCGACTGCACGGGCCTCCTGCGGGCGCTTGAGGCGCTGCAGGGTTTGAAACGCGCCGTAATAGGCGCTCCGCAGATACGGATCAAGCTGCATGGCTCGCTGATACCAGGTGATCGCCTGCTGGTAATCCGACTGCTGCGCCAGGCACTGGGCCAGGTAGTAAGCGGCATGCGCGTCCTTCGCATCCGCGTCCGCAACGAACTCGAAGTGCTCTGCAGCTTCTTGCGGAAATCCAAGGTACAGCTGTACCAGTCCCGCAACATAGTGGGCGCGCAAATTCCCGGGATCGGCGCTCAAAACCTCGCGCGCCAACTGCAGCGTTTCCATCTCACCGCCAGCCTGCTGCAGGTTGAGCGTGGCGATCGCCTGGTTGATCTTGACGTCGTGCCAGTCGGGCCAATCGGAGGCAAGCTCGCTGAACACGGCCTGCGCGTTCGAGTATTCGAAGCGCCCCATCAAACCGACGCCGCGGTTGTTGGCCTCTATTGCCTGCGAGTCAGGCTGCGACGAAGTTGTGCCCGGGTCAGAGCAGCCTGAAACCAGCAGGACGAGCAGGATCAAAACGCCTGCGGAGATTCGGATATTCATAAGATAGTCGTTACACCCTCAGGGTTGTTGTGTGATTGCCAACTGCGAGTCTATAGGCACCGAATTGAGCACCTGGCGGCTGCCATCCGGCCAGAGTACTGCGACGTTGTCCACGCTGTCGGCGTTTCCGAGGCCGAATGTCACTACGGGCTCCACCTGTGAGAGATAGCTTCGCGACGGCTGCACCTGGCGGCGCTGCAATGTATCGCCAGCTCGCACTTCGACCCACGCGCCGATAGCGTCTCTGTTGACGTAGGTGCCAATAAGCTTGACGCGCAACCAATGATGCCCAAGTGCGAGATCGTTACGCAACAGCAGAGGCGGCCCGCCGTTCTGGGTAATTAAGACATCGAGGTCGCCATCGGCATCAATATCCGCGTAGGTGGCGCCGCGACCTACGAGGGGCGTGTCGAAGTCACCGCTGGCGCCCGCCGGTTGCACTTGGAAACTGGAGCGGCAATCGTCGCCGCAATTCCAGAACAATTGCGGCGCCTGGCGGAAATGCTGGCTGCTTTGCACTTTATTGATGTCTCGCTCCAGGTGACCATTGGCCTGCAGCAGATCGAGGCGACCGTCGAGATCGTAGTCGAAGAAAAACAAGCCGAATGTCAGTGCTAGACGCGACGCGGGACCGATGCCTTCCACGATCGCCTCGTCGGTTAGCGGCGGCCCGGCATCCCGGGTTACATACAGCGAGGTCATCTCGTTCGCAAAGTTGCCGACCGCGAATCCCAGTTCCGGGTCATTCCTGAAATAGGCGGCGTCTACACCCATCGCACCGGTGGCCTTGCCGTCGCGGTCAAAGGCGAGCCCGAGCGACGCGCCACGTTCTTCGAAGATCCCCTCGCCCAGGTTGTGGAAGAAAAAATTCTGCACCGTGTCGTTGGCGACGAGTACATCGAGCCAGCCGTCCCGGTCAATGTCCACCGGCACTATGGCCAGCGCCTTGCCCATAGCTTCGCCGGTTGATGGGTTATCGACCTGGATGCCACTGGCCGCGGAGATATCGTCGAAACGGCCAGCACCATCGTTGCGGTACAAGTAACTGTAGCTTCCCTGGTAGGCGTTGGGCGGTCCGTAGGCGCGGCCTATCCCGGTGAGCTGAAAATTGATGTTGAAATCGGTTTGCCTGGACCATTGCACATAGTTGGCGACAAACAAATCGAGATCGCCGTCGTTATCGATGTCGAGAAAGCTCGCGCTCGTGCTCCATGCATCCGCTGCGCCGCCAACCGCGGCGTCGTCGGTGGCGTCCCTGAATTGTCCGCCGTCGTTTCGAAACAGGCGATTGACGCCGTAGGCTGTAACGAAAATATCCGTGTCGCCGTCATTGTCATAGTCGCCCGCGGCGACGCCCATACCGTACATGGGGACTGCGAGACCCGCCGCCTGTGTCACGTCGGTGAATTGGCCCGAGCCGTCGTTCGCATACAGCTTCATCGTGGGGCGGGGCAGGCCTGCATCGACGTGTTCCGGCCAGAAATCGGAGTTGATCAGCAGCAGGTCCTGGTCACCGTCGTTATCGTAATCAAGAAACGCGGCGCCGCTACCCATCGTTTCCGGCAGCAGTTTGTCGCCGTAGGCCCCCGTAATATGTAAGAAGTCGATACCCGCTTTGCGGGTGATGTCGGTGAATCCAACGGCTGGAGCCTGCACTGCGCGACGCACAGTGACGGGCGATACCGGTGGTGTGTCGAGTTGCACCTCGTCTTCGCGCAGACTCCGGTTGATCAAGACTACGAGGGCGATCAACGACGCCAGGATTGCCGCGGTGACCAGGAAGCGCCTGAACGCAATGCCGATGACCTCATCGGTCGCGTCGCCGCGATCGTCGTTTTTCATGTGTATTGCCGTCCGTCAATGGCCGCTATACTACCGGTTGTCCGGCCGCGTATGGCACAAACGATGGTTATTCACCTGATAATGATAAACGACTTTGGACAATCCACAGGCATCTGACGCGCCGAGAGCTCGCAGAAAGTTCCGGCCGGTCATTGGGCCGCGTCTCAAGCCCTTGCTTGGCGTCGTGTTCCTGCTGTTCGGCCTGCTGTCGATCAACAGCCTGTACCTGGTCAGTATTACGATCGCAGAGGTCATCAGCGGCGAGCTGTTCCAGGACTATTTCTACCAGCTGATGTTTCTGCTGCATCTGCTCTTTGGTCTCATGATCGTGTTGCCCGCAATCGTGTTCGGCGCATTGCACATGCGCAACGCGTGGCCGCGGCCTAACTACCGCGCCGTGCGCGCCGGCGTGGCCCTGTACACGACCGTGCTGCTGTTGTTGGTAAGTGGAATTCTTCTCACCCGATTCGATTTCTTCTCGATCAGGGACCAGGGCGTTCGGAGCGTTCTGTATTGGATGCATGTCATTACGCCATTGGTCACGATAGGACTTTTTGTCCTGCACCGCCTCGCCGGAAAGACTATTCAGTTTCGGCCCGGCATCGCCTGGGGCGTGGCAGCCATAGCTCTGGTGGCTTTCACGCTGGTGCCGCAAATTGTGGATAATCGCGCGTCAGCGGGGAGCAGTTACGGGAGCCCGGGGGACGCGGCAGACGCGAGCCCGTTTTTTCCGGCGTTGGCCCGCACGCCGGATAACGCGTATTTGCCGGCCGCGTCGCTAATGATGGATGCGTATTGTCAGGAGTGCCACGCGGACGTGCATGAGAAGTGGCAGCACAGCGCGCATCGTTTTAGCTCATTCAACAATCCGGCTTACCGGTTTTCGGTCATGAAAACGAGGGAGGTCGGTATGTTGCGCGATGGCAATACGCACAGTTCTCGTCTCTGCGCCGGATGCCACGACCTGGTTCCCTTGTTCAGCGGTGCATTCGATGATCCTGAGTTCGGCGCCGAGGACGACCCCCTGGCCAGTGCAGGCATCACCTGCACGGGTTGTCATGCCATCACGAGCATCAACAGTCCGCGGGGCAATGCCGATTACACCATCGCCGAGCCGCAGCATTACCCGTTCACCTTCAACAGCAACGCGTCTCTGCAATGGGTCAATCAGCAGTTGATTAAGGCCAAGCCGGCATTTCACAAGAAATCGTTTCTCAAGCCTCTACACAAGGAGCCGGAATTTTGCGGCACCTGTCACAAGGTGCATCTGCCGCCGGAGCTGAACGACTACAAGTGGTTGCGTGGCCAGAACCACCAGGATGCCTACCATCTTTCCGGAGTATCCGGGCACGGTGCGAGCAGTTTCTATTACCCGCTCAGGGCCAAGCACAAATGCGCGGACTGCCACATGCCGCTGGAAGCGTCCGACGATTTCGGGGCGGCGTTTTTTGATCAATCGGGACTACTAAAAGTCCACAATCACCAGTTCGTTGGCGCCAACACCGCGCTGCCGCAGATGATGGGATCTCCACCGTGGGTCAATGAGGCCCACCAGGACTTTCTCGCCAACGCGCTGCGCATCGATATATTTGGCGTGAAATCGGGCGGCACCATCAACGGAGCTCTTATGGCGCCACTGCGCCCCGAGATACCGGTGCTCGAACCCGGCAAGCGCTACCTGCTCGAGACGGTCCTGCGTACGCTGACGCCCGGCCACCTGTTTACCCAGGGCACAGCCGATTCCAACGAAGTCTGGCTTGAGGTAACCGTGCGCAACGGCGATAAAGTCATCGGTCAGAGCGGCCACCGCGATGCTGACGGCAGCGTCGATCCGTGGTCGCATTTCGTGAATGTCTACATGCTCGATCGCGAGGGTAATCGCATCGACCGGCGCAACGCCGAAGACATCTTTACGCCGCTTTACAACAACCAGATTCCGCCTGGCGCCGCCGACGTCATTCACTACGCTTTCAAGGTGCCAGAGGATTCTGTCGGCGACATAACGGTCGAAGTCTTACTAAACTACCGCAAGTTCGACACGACCTACCTGCGGCATATTCGCGGTGACGACTTCACGCACAACGATTTGCCCGTTACGGTCATCGCCAGGGATGAAATCCGCTTTTCGGTCGATATTGCCTCAGAAACCGTTGCCGGTGACGACGTCGGCATCCGTGCCTGGGAACGCTGGAACGACTACGGCATTGGCTTATTGCGCAAAGGGCAGCGGGGCGAAATGCGCCAGGCCGAAGACGCTTTCCGCCAGGTGGAGCAGCTGGGACGCGCCGATGGACCCGTGAATCTCGCGCGCGTCTACCTCAGGGAAGGACGACTCGACGACGCAGCAGAAGCGCTGCGCCGGGCTGCGGCGTTCGATCCGCCGGCTTACCCTTGGCTGTTGTCGTTATTCACCGGCCGGGTCAACAAGCAAAACGGGCAGCTCGACGAGGCCATTGACAACTTCAGACATGTCCTCAACACCGATTTCGAGATGGCGAGAGAGCGCGAGTTCGATTTCGGACAGGACTTTCGCGTAATCAACGAGCTGGCGCAGACCCTGTTCGAACGCGCCAAGCAAGAGCGCGGCGTCGGACGGCTCGAAGACCGCAACCGTTTACTTCGCGAAGCACAGGATTGGTTTCAGAAGACGCTGCGCTTCGATCCGGAGAACGTCAGCGCACACTATAATCTTGGCCTTATTCTTACGCTGCTGGGCGATGAGGAGCAGGCGCTCGAGCATCGGCGCTTACATGAGTATTATCGCAGCGACGACAACGCCGGTGACCGCGCCATTACTTTGCACAGGAGCGCAAACCCGGCCGCGGATCACGCGGCGGAGGCGGTGGTAATCTACGATCTGCAACGTGTCGTAACCGGAAACTGACGTCTTGAATCGCTTATACATTCAGGTCGTGAAATGGACGGTATTCGTGGCCCTGATCGCTTCGTCGCTTAGTGCCTGCAACGCCCGCAAGGATGCGCCGACTGAATCGGCGGCACCGACCGGATTTTCAGATATCAGTGAGGCGGTAAACCTGTCATTCGTTCACGATGCCGGCCTCGACGGCACGTCATTCATGCCTGAAATCATCGGTGCGGGCGTTGCGCTTTTCGACCATGACGGCGATGGCGACCTTGATATCTACCTTGTCGATGGCGGCGCACACAGCGGCGTTGTCAGCGAAAAAACAAACCGCCTGTTCAGCCAGGAGGCTGACGGGCGCTTCATTGACCGTACCGCTGAGTCCGGCCTCGGCGATACGGGTTACGGTATGGGCACCGCGCTGGGTGACATTGACAACGACGGTGACCTGGACCTGTTCGTAAGCAACTACGGCGCCGACGTTCTCTACCGTAACGACGGCAAAGGACGTTTCAGCGACATTACGCCGTTGTCCAGCATTAGCGGAGACGCGTGGTCGACCTCGGCCTGTTTTCTCGACTACGACGATGATGGCTGGCTGGACCTGTACGTGGCCGGCTATGTCCACGACCGTCCAGCGAAGGCGTGCACGGACAGCGCAGGCAGAAAAGAGTACTGCGGACCGATGACCTATCGCGGCGTGGCCGACAGGCTCTGGCATAACGAAGGTGACGGCCGTTTCAGCGATGCTGGAGAGAGCAGCGGCATTGCGCGCGGCGCCGGTAAGAGTCTCGGCGTCGTCAGCGCGGACTTCAACGCCGATGGCCGCGTCGACATCTTCGTTGCCAATGACGGCGAGGCCAACAACCTCTGGATTAACAAAGGTGCCGGTCAGTTCGAAGACCAGGCGTTGATGATGGGCGTGGCATACAACAGTTTCGGCAAGCCCGAGGCAAGCATGGGCGTCGCGCTCGGCGACCTCAATGCCGACCGTCATCTCGATCTATACGTCACGCACCTGACTCGCGAAACGAACACGCTTTACACGGGCGCCGACGGCGGCCTGCAGGATAGTACCGGGTTGACCGGCAGCGGTGCCGAGAGCATGCCCTACACCGGTTTTGGCACGGCTTTCCTCGACGCCGACAATGATGGCGACCTCGACCTGGCCGTGGCCAATGGCCGGGTTACTCGCAATGACAATGGTGCTGCCGGCAGTCTGGACGACGCCTACGGCGAGTCCAATCTCGTTTACTTTAACGCTGGCGACGGGCGATTGCAGAATGCTTGCGCCAAGGCGGGAGATTTCTGCAAGAAATCCTATGTCAGCCGCGGGCTGGTAACGGGTGACATTGACGGCGACGGTGACCTGGACATGGTTGTAAGTAACGGCCACGGTCCTGCGAGACTGTTTCGAAACGACCTGGCGGACAGTCGGAACTGGCTTATGATCCGCGCTATCGACCCGAGGTTTAATAGAGGCGCGATCGGGGCAACAGTCGAGGTGATTGCGGGCGGTCTTCAAATGATTCGTCCCGTGACGAGCTGTTACAGTTACCTGTCTGCGTCTGCTGCAATAACGCACTTCGGATTGGGTGCGACGGACGAGGTCGATGAGATTCGCATCACCTGGCCGGATGGCCTTACCGAATCCTTCCCAGGCGTTGCAGCCAACCAGAGCATCACTTTGCAACGCGGCTCAGGAGCGCCGGCACAATGAAAGTAGCCACCAATAAAAGTGCCACCTGGCTCGCTGTTGCGGCCGCCGTGATAGTGCTCGCAGCAATAACGTACTACCTGCTTGAGGCGCGTGGTCCCGAGATTCCACAGCTTGACTTGTCGACGATGGAACCAAAGGTTGCCGAGCGCATTGGCGAGTACCGCGCGGCCGTCGAGTCGGCGCCGGACAGCGCGAAGGCGTGGGCGCGCCTCGCCCAGGGTTTTCACGCGCACGACCTGTTTACCCAGGCGATCGAGGGTTACGACAAAGCGATGCAGCTTGCGCCGGAAGACTGGCGCTGGCCTTATCTCGCGGCCCTGGCGACCGCAGAGTCCGATCCACAAGCCTCGTTGCCATTGTTTCGACACGCGATCGAACTGAAGCCGACAGGCGCGGCGATTCACATCAACCATGGCGACATACTTATTCGTCTTGGCGAGCATGCCGAGGCCGAACAAGCATACAAGCAGGCCCTAAGCGCCGACCCCGAATCGTCACACGCACTCTATGGTCTCGCCCAGTTGGCGCTGGTCTCGGGCGATACCGAACAGGCGGTAACGTTGTTGGAACGTGCGAAAAAGATTTCGCCACGCCACGGCGAGATCTACAGCCTGCTGGCCCAGGCCTACCAGCGCATAGGCGACGATGATGCCGCACGTCGCGAATCGTTGCGGGCCAAAGCCTGGCCCGATAAGACGCGAGCGCCCGACCCTGTGGCGCAAGCGATGGAGTCGCGGGCAGTCGATTCACAGTCGATTGCGCTCGCGGGTGTCGGCCTCGCGAAACGAGGGAAGTACTCGGAAGCCGAAGCGAAGTTTCGAGAGGTGCTCGACATCAGGCCCGGCAACGCGCGTGACTACGCTAACCTCGGCGGGGCACTCGCGGGCCAGGGAAAAACGGAAGAAGCGCGGGTGGCGTACGGTCGGGGGCTCGCGATCGATCCGACTGACATCGATACGCTGAATAATCTCGGTTTCACGCTGATGCAGCTGCTGCAATTTGATGATGCCGAAAAAAAGCTGCGAAAAGCGCTGGAGATCGATCCGAGTTTCGCGCCCGCGCTCGGCAATCTCGGCCTGATTGCAGAGCAACGACAGGAGTCCGCACAGGCGATCGATTACTTCGAGAAGGCACTGGCGCTGAATCCCGGATTGCTATTTGCTCGAAATGCATTGGCAACCCAGCTCGTCCGGGCCGGCGATACCGCGACCGCGATCGAGCAGTGGCGCGGAGTGCTTGAGATCGATCCGAACGAATTGGCGGCAATTTACAATATTGCGCTGACGCAGTCGGGACGCGGCGAACATGCCGAGGCGATCACTTACCTGCGCCGCGGCCTCGAGATAGCGCCTAACAGTTCACGCCTGGTTGCCGCGCTGGCCTGGGAACTCGCGACATCGCCCGAAGACGAGCTGCGCAATGGCGCCAAGGCAATGCAACTGGCGCAGCGTGTTTACACGGCGTTCCCGAACCAGCCGCAAATAATCGATGTCATGGCCGCCGCGCTGGCCGAAACCGGCGACTTCGACAATGCGATCAAGCTGATGGAACCCCTCGTGGCGTTAGGCCGTGCCGAGGCACGGCCGTACGCCGCGCGGTTAAAGGCGTATCGCAAGCAAAAGCCATGGCGGCAGGTGCGAGCCGCCGCCGTCAAGGTCCCGGCAAAGGCACCGGAGCAATAGCGCCCTCGACGAGGCGGTAATAGCGTCCGCCAGCGAGGTTTTCGAAAACGTCTTCGCCGCCGCCGGGCCAGCGCACGGCGACGCGTGTGGCAGTGTCGGACTTACCCAAACCGAAGTGCAGGCGCGGATCACTGCTGGTCTGATAACTCGAACCGGCCTTTTTCTCTTCGACGATCCGGCGTTGATCCACGTCGACGGTCACCTTCGCGCCGATGGCATCCCGGTTACTTTTTTTAGCCTGCAGGTCAAAGCCGATCCAGTTCCCGCTACTTTGCCAATCGTTGCGGTACAGGCTTACCGATTCGTTGTTCCTGGTGACCACTACGTCCAGGCGCCCGTCATTGTCGAAGTCGAATGTCATCGTGCCCCTGCCGACACCCGGTTTGGCAATGTCGCCGGACGGATCCGCATCAACCAGCGCGAAACGACCGCTACCGTCGTTGAGGAAAAGTTGTGAAGGCTGGCGGAACGTCTGCGAGTCGTCGGTCAATTCGATGTTGTCGATGACGTGCCCGTTGGTGACGAACAAGTCCAGATCACTGTCATTGTCGATGTCGAGGAAATCCACGCCGAAACCGACCTGCGTCAGCGAGCCTTCGTACAGGCCGGCGGTGCGGGTGCCGTAGTCGAAAAAGTCCTCGCCGCCGAGATACAGCGAATTGGTTTCTGCACTCAGGTTGGTGACGATAAGGTCGAGCCAACCGTCGCCGTTGACATCACCGGCATCCGTTCCCATGCCAGCCTCGGTCATGCCATCGTCGTTGTGGCTCGTGCCCGTGAACAGACCGACTTCCTCGAACTGGCCGTCGCCAAGATTGCGGTACAGATAATTTGGCGTCGAATCGTTGGCTACGTAAAGATCCGCGTCGCCATCGTTGTCGAGGTCCGAGGCGACCACGCCCAGGCCTTTGCCATGTCCGGAGGTGTCGAGCAGGCCGGACGCCGCGGTCGCGTTCGTAAAGCCTCCCTGGCCATCGCCTCGATAGAATAAATCGGCCTGCATCTCGTACACGTCCGGATGGCAATACGACCAGATGCCCTCGCTCGGCGAGCCGCAGTCGATGTGTTGCTCGACAGTGAATTGCAGGTAATTCGCGACATAGAGATCGAGGTTGCCGTCGCCGTCGGCATCGAAGAACGCGGCGCTTGAACCCCAGGACTGATCGTCGATGCCGCCTTCCGTGCTGACATCGGTGAAGGTACCGTCGCCGTTGTTGCGGTAGAGCACGTCGCGGCTAAAGTTGACGACATAGAGGTCCGCGTCACCGTCATTGTCATAGTCGGCGGCCACTGCGCCCATGCCGTAGCCCGTGTCACCCACGAGGGCTGTTTGCGTAACATCTGCGAACGAACCGTCTCCGCGGTTTCGGTACAGCCGGTTGCTGCCTGCCGAAACCTCGACATCGGATCCGGGCAGTTGTCCCGATTGCACCAGGTAAAGATCCATCCAGCCATCATTGTCGTAGTCGAGTACGCTGCCGCCCGCACCCATGATCTCGGGCAGGTATTTTCGCGAGCTGGCGCCATTGATATGAACGAAATCTAGTCCTGCCGCTGTTGCAACGTCGTGAAAATATACTGTCTTGTCGATGTTCGAATTGTCCGGAGCGGCCGAATTGTCGCTATCCTTCGAGCCCGAACAGGCCGCGGCGCCGAGCAGCGCGGCAACGCATGCGACTAATATCTTTGTTCTTAAACAGGCGATGACGCTACTCTCCAATCATGGCTGCGAAACGCTCGGCACGCTGTGCATTGTTCTCGTCCCCGAGGCCCCGGTACGCCGTAGCGAGCGTTCGATAGACGCGCGCATCGCGCGGCGCTAGTACGCGCGCGGTAAGCAACGCGCCAAGAGCGTCCTGCGTGCGACCCGCGCGCAGGAACAGTGTTGCCAGGTGCAATCGGCCATCGATATTGTCAGGGTTCTTGCGCACGGCTTGTTCATTGAAATCGATTTCGTCGCGCAGCTTGCTCATCGCGCGAAATTTCTCCTGCACTTTTTCTGCCGCTTCATATTTGGCCGACTGGATCAACACCCGCGACAGATTATGTAAAGCGCCAACGTGGCCCGGCACTCGCTCTACGACTGTGTAGAGAATTTTCTCCGATTCACTCAACTTGCCGGCATGACGATAAGCGGCGCCGAGTTTGTAAAGCGTATCCAGGTTATTCGGATTCAATGTCCGCGCCCGCTCGAGAAACCCGATGCCGTCGTCGCCACGCCCCTGGTCAATCAAGAGGCCACCCAGCCGATACAGCGCGTCGTTGTGCTCAGGATTTTCCCGGATGCAGGCGCGCAGGCTGGTCTCAGCCGCGTCCAGGTCGCCTGTATTCAAGGCCGTCATCGCGTACGCATGATAGTAGTCTGGTCGCGGATCAAGCTTGATTGCCTGTTGCAAAGTCTCGCCGGCAGCGACGTTTTTACTCTGTTCCAGCTGGCTTTTGGCCAGAACCATGAGCCAGTGATCCTCCACGGGGCGGGCCTTGACGGCGCGACGAAGATGCTGCTCGGCTTCCTCGAAGCGGAAGGTCTCTATCAACAGGAATCCGAGCAGGTAATCCGCTTCGGCATCGTGTTCCCGCGCGAGCATGTCGCGGAGCATAGGTTCGGCGCGCGCGTAATCTTGTCGCTGCAGCAACTCGAAAACCTGGGAATAGTCCGCAGCCGGCGCGTTCGGCGACAGCAAAAAACTGACCCCGAAAAAAACGAAAAACAACCGATACTTGCGGATGGACAACGTCATCAACGCAGTCTATCGCACAATAAAGAATCAGGCGTAATAGGTTTTGCGGGCCGCCATTTAATGCAGAATTGAATTATGCGTCTTAAGTGACTGATAAAATTTGCGGCAGCCGAAAGGATAAGAATTTTTCGACTGCGCCTGAAAAAAACATTACTGGCGAAACTAGTCGGCTTGTACTATAAAGATACGCATACGCGTTAGTACGTATGAAAGTCCCGATTGTATGCAGAATCAATAATATTGCTTCGGGGCCAATTTAAGTTGGGGAATGTCATCATCGATATTGTGTCGAATACGAATCTTTTACCTCGGGTTTCATCCCGAAGGAACCTTTCGACCCCTACGCTATTGCCTGGCATCTCTGGCCGGCAAATCACCTGAAAGCTAAAGCTACCGTTTTGAAACCCCTTAGGGAGATTGGTATGAACTGGAAGAAAAGCAGCTATTT
Organism: uncultured Woeseiaceae bacterium; assembly: GCA_964440945.1. Taxonomy (GTDB): domain Bacteria; phylum Pseudomonadota; class Gammaproteobacteria; order Steroidobacterales; family Woeseiaceae; genus UBA1847. The sequence continues at coordinate 3,947 of CAYTTZ010000033.1, read as the reverse complement.
GTTTGCCGCTGCGTCGTTCCTGATCCTGGCAGCACAGGTCAATGCGACCTCGATGCTCCACATGGATCTAGGGGAATTGACGACGCGTGCGGACAAGATTTTCCGCGGCACCGTGATTCACGTTAGCGAAAGCACCGTCGAAGTTGGCGGCGGCGACTTGCCGATTGTCACGTATCGATTGAGAGTCGAAGAACTCTTCAAGGGTGAAGCGACTCAGGTCAAAGGCGACAAGTCGGTTGTCGAGATCCGCATGGTTGGCAGCCTTGTCCATTCGAAGCCTGATGCCAGCGGCATTGTCAAATTGTCCGGTTTCCGCGACGTACCCAAACTCAAAGAGGGTGGCGATTACGTTTTGTTTACCACGGCCGAGAGTTCAATCGGGCTTTCCGTAACGGTTGGTCTAGGTCAGGGCGCATTCAGAGTCTCCGAGATCGATGGCGACCGCGGCGAATACCAGGCGGTCAACGAGTTTAACAACGCGGGTCTGGGTCTCAACGGCGCCGGTCCGGTTGCATACGTAGAGCTAAGCGCGCAAATCCACTCGCTGCTGGGCCAATAGGAGAGCATGATGAAAAATTCAAACAAACGAGCTTTCCTGTCCATACCCGCGCTGGTTCTGGGACTTTCGCTACTTCCAATAACGCCAGTTCAGGCTGCCGATGCCTTGGCGATCTGCCAGCCGGGCGTTCCGTTCGCTTATCCAGGTGGTGGTTCTGCCATACCGTGGAACCCTGACCTAGGGGGTCTTGGCACCCTGACGAGCGCGCAGGCGGTACAAGCAGTTAATGATGCCTTTGACAAGTGGGAAGACCTTCCCCAATCCACGGCGGCCTACTCAAACAATGGCTTCATGGCGGTCGACATCGACATCAGCAATTACGTTCCAGTTCTAAACCCGGTCGCAGCGGATGGATTGAGCCCAATCGTTTTTGACGAGGATGGTTCGATCTTCGCTGCACTGTTTGGCGCTGGCAGCGGCATTTTAGGCTTCGCCGGCCCGGACTTCGGTAACACCCTAACTTGTGAGTTGCTCGAAGGTAGTTCCTTTCTCAACGGACCGGCTTTCGCCGACGCGGTCGCGGCCGAGGACATCATGGTTCACGAGTTCGGACACTACTCAAACCTGGGCCACGTTGAGCTTAACGGCCAGCTGATCGGTTTCTCCGAGGGCGGCGACACGAGCGGCCCGACGCCGGATAGCACCACCTTCGGGTCGCCGAGCAGTTTTGTCGGCACCGAGGTGATCGAGACGATGTACCCGTTCTACTTCAGCGCACCTTTCCCCGGCGTCGGTACGCGCACCCCGCACGCCGATGACATCGCATCGATTGCGACTATCTATCCCGACCCGAGTTTTGCAGGGTCAACTGGCAGTATCTCGGGCACGATCTACATTGGCGACACGGCAGCACGGCTCAGCGGTGTGAATGTTATTGCCCGTCGGCTTAATGCCGGCGGCACTGCAGGTGACGGCGACCTCTCCTTCACTGACGCGGTATCGACGTTTTCGGGCGCTTACACGGATAACACGGATCAAGGTGATCCAAACGTCGGCGTATACAGCCTCAATAATCTGACGCCGGGGGCCACTTACGCTGTCTTCGTCGACACAGTGACTGCTGCCCCAGGACGATTCAGCAACCCGATCGCGGCGCCGCTGCCAGGCCCGGAAGACTATTGGGACAGTGCCGAGGCCGGCACGGAACCACCCGACGATCCGCTTGTCTTTACCGGCATCACCGTTGCTGCGGGCAGCGCCATCACGGGCGTCGATATCCGCATTAACCAACCCGGCGAAGGAGATCCACTGCCGGTCGGCGACGATGGGTCTGTACAGGTGGCCTTGCCATTCACGTACGAAATTTGCGGCCAGGACTTCAATGACGTCTATGTTAACGCCAATGGCAACATCACATTTGGGGCAGGCGATACCGATTTCAGCGAGTCCCCCCAGGAAATGCTCGATGGTCCGCCACGAATTGCCGGACTTTGGGACGATCTGAACCCGACGGCGGGCGGCTCGGTTTACTACACGACGACCAACAATACGTTCACTGTTACCTATGAAGACGTCCCTGAGTGGCAAGCAACAGGTTCTAACACCTTCTCGATCGAACTCAAGAAGGGTGCTAGCCAGGCAACGGTTGACTACGGCGACGTAGGCATAGTGGATGGCCTTGCCGGTGTTAGCTGCGGCCTTGCCCAGACGGGCGGAGTCGAGCAGGAATCAACGCTGAAAGTCTCGAAGAAGCGGACAACCAAGAACTTCAACAACAATACCGCGATCTACGAGGACTTCATCGACGGTGATAACGACCTCGCGAACTACAGCGTGAAGTACAACACGACCAAGCACGAGCTTCCCGATGTCTTCGAGAACAACAATTCGCTCGGTACGGCCGCAGCCATTACGGCTCCGTTCAACACCGCGCCGAACTCGATGTTCACGGAAATCTCGCCCGCGGCGGCTGATATCGACTTCTTCAGCTTCGAAGCTGAAGCGGGTCAGTACATCATTGCCGAGACCACGCGCGGTCAGTTGGACACAGTACTTGGGCTTTATTACGAGGACACCTTGATTGCGTTCAACGACGATTCTACTGGCCTGCTTTCACGTATCGAAGGAACGCTGCCGGTGGACGGCACCTACACAATCGCGGTGACGTTCTGCTGCGACTACGACTTCGATGGCGTTGACCCGGGTCAGGGAGGGGCGCTCGACGAGGGTCGCTACGTGCTCGACCTGCAGGTACTCGATGGCATTCCGTTGACGCTGGGCGACGATACGTCTGTAAACCTGTCCGGCTTCGGATTCGGTTTCCCGTATGACGGCACCACCTACACCGATGTGTTCATCAACTCCAACGGCAACATCACGTTTGGTGCGCCGAACTTTGACTTCAGCCCCAGCGTGGGCGAGTTCGAGTTGGGAGCACCTATGGTGGCGCCACTGTGGGAGGACCTGGACGCGACCGGTGCTGTGGTACTTGCCAAGACGGACTTCGCGAACTATCTGACGATCACGTTCGCCGATGTGCCGGAGTTCGCTGGCGTCGGCGCCAACAACTTCTCGGTGACGTTGCATTCTGACGGCCAGGTGGACTATGACTATGGTTCGGTGACAGCAACGACACCATTGGTTGGTGCTGCCGAAGGCGGCGGCGAAGCATCGGCGGCGACGGACATGAGTGTCACGGGTGGTGGCGACATCAGCGATTCGCCGGTGGAGGACTTCGTCTCAACCGGTGGATATGATCTGGGCAATCCGGACGCCCTGACTTTTACGCCATAGGCTCCTGGTCGAGTAGGATTGAGGGGCGGCGGACGCAAGTCCACCGCCCTTTTTTTATTCCTTCAGAGCCTCTCTAACGTGTCAACGAACGATACGAAGTTTCCCTCAAACGACACTGCGTCTCCGTCGGTATCGCCAATCGCAACAACGTAGAGTGCTTCTGGCGCGACGGTGTCATCGAGCAGAGCGGTTCCGACAAAGCTGTCGCCATTCATTGCGGTGTCTGCCCCCGTGCAGTTGCTGTACACGAATTCAAGATCATAGGCGTTGAACGCGCTGTCGATGATGCTGACCTGGCCGTTAACGACACAGTCCGTGTCGGGATCCTGGCTGAATACCGTGCCGTCGCCTGCGATATTGAGGACGGCTTTCGGCGCCTGGTAATTTCCGGCGATCGCTGCCAGCGACGAATCGCTTTCATATACATCTGAATAACTGAGAGACGCTACGATGTCAGTGTGCAACACCCCTGCCGTGCTGCAGTTGGCCGCAATCTCGATGGTCTGACGTTCGCTGAGGGTGCCGGAGAGCGAGCAAGTAGCGCTCGTTGCTCCATCCGCGAACGTCGAGCCGGGTTGCGTAACGAAGATGAAATTGCTCTCAACGTCGCTGGCGCCACCAACAACCAGCATGCCTGAACCCTGGCTTAGGTCGC
>CAYTTZ010000032.1:0-20641 GCA_964440945.1 uncultured Woeseiaceae bacterium | reverse complement strand
TTCCAATTATTTCACATAATGTTTAAAATAACTCATTGCTTTGAAAACAACACTAATTCTAAAATAATCCAAAAACTTGATAATAATATAGTAGCAATTTTTACAAAAGATAACGAGGTTGAAAGGGTCCGGATACAGGAAGTCATTTCCCAGCATTTCGTAGGCCGCTGTCCACGGGCTATCCCACCAGGGCACTTCCTCCGTGAGCGATTTCTTGAGAGCAATCTGCAGCGGGAAATCGAGCATGCTTGGCATGTACGATACGTAGTCGTCGTGATTGCGCTTGCCGCGCTGCCAGTACGAGACAATCGCCGGGTTTCCGCTCCATTCTTCGCCGGTCAGTGTCAGGTCCGGGTACTCTTCCATGACACGCCGACTCCATTCGGCCATGTAGTTTTTATCCGGGTAGGGGTGGGTATCCATGCGAATGCCGGACAGGCCGAGGTACTCGACCCACCAGATCGTGTTCTGAATGAGGTAATCGGCCAGCAGCGGATTGCGCTGATTGAGATCCGGCATGGTGTCGGCGAACCAGCCATCGGCATGTGAGCGCTTGTCGAATTCGGAGGCATAGGGGTCCTGGTTGGTCGTTCGCGCGTGGCTGGACCTGCTGCGCTCCTCTGGAACGTTCAGCCAGTCGGCGGTGGGCAGGTCCTGCATCCACCAATGCTCGCTGCCGATATGGTTCGCGACCATGTCCATAATCAGGCCGATGTCCGTCGATTGCATCTGCTCCGCGAGCGCAAGATATTCGTCATTGCTGCCGAAACGCGGATCAACTTTGTAAAGGCCGGTCATCGCGTAGCCGTGGTATGACGATTCCGGCATGGCGTTTTCGAGAATTGGGTTCAACCAGACGGCCGTAAAACCCATGTCGCCGAGGTAGTCGAGTCGCTGGCTAATCCCGGCCAGGTCGCCGCCGTGGCGGCCGTAGTCGTCGTCACGATTGAGTTTGTCGGCGTAGTCGTCCAGGGAGTCGTTGGACGGATCGCCGTTGGCGAAGCGGTCGGGCGTGATCATGTATATGACGTCCGCACCGGTGAGGCCGGTGACGTGTTCAGGAGCGGCGTTCTTTTCACGCAGCTCGTACGTATAGGCCACGCTGCGGTCCTGGTTGGCAAACACAATATCGAACGTGCCGGGCTCAGCCGATGCGCCGATATCGAGATAGACGAACAGGTAGTTCGGGCTATCGCCGCGCTCCACGCGGGCAACGTCGATACCCGAGTGGTTGAGCGATGGTGTCAGCGCGGCGATGTCCTTGCCGTAAACGAGCAGCTGCAGCTCCTTGTGCTTGAAGCCCTGCCACCAGAAAGGCGGCTCCACGCGCTCGATGCCATCGCTCGAGTGCACGGCCTGGTCGTCCGAGCAACCGAGCAATAACAGGCATGACAGCGCCAGGGTGACGAGTCTCATCATTTTTCCCCCTAATAATTGCAGTAAATATAGACATTTAACGGTATTTCCGGGGATGAATACGTTTGCAATCCGAGCGTGCCAAATGCTCCTGTTGATACAATCAGCACGGTGCCAAAAACCAAAAACTACAAGATTGCGGCATTTCTGGTTGTTGCCCTGATGCTCTCGTTGCAGGCAAACGCTGTCGAGGTACAGTCGCCAGACGGTAACATCGTCGTCGACGTCCTGCTCACGGGGGATGGAAAGCCGCAGTACAGCATCCGCTATCGTGACGAGCTCATCATCTCGAGGTCCGGGCTTGGACTGCGTTTTCAGCAGCAGGCCTCTATCGAGACGTCACTGCGTCAGGTTGGTGTTGAGCGACGGTCGTCGGACACGAGCTGGGAGCAGCCGTGGGGTGAACGCCGCATCGTGCGCGACAACTACAACGAGCTGTTCGTCTCGTTTGCGTCAACTGACGGTCCGGCACGTGAGTTTGGTTTGCGGGTTCGCGCACACGATGATGGTGTCGGCCTGCGTTACGAGGTGCCGGAACAGGAGTACTACCGGGAGCTCAGCATTGTCGACGAGCTCACCGAATTTGGGTTGCCCGAGGGCACGATTGCGTACTGGATACGCGGCCGTGGCTGGAATCGCTACGAGCACCTTTACCGTACGACAACTGTCGAAGACGTCTACCTGGCACACACACCAGCGACGTTTCGCCTTGCCGGCGGCACGCATGTCACCATTCATGAGGCGGCGCTACGTGACTACTCCGCATATACGCTCGACCAGCGGCGACCCGGCGTCTTTCAGACCAATCTCGCGCCGCGCTCCGACGGCGTGAGAGTCAGGACGAAAACGCCGTTCGTGACGCCGTGGCGAACCGTGCAAATTGCACCAGACGCCGTGGGCCTGCTGAACTCGAACCTGATCCTGAACCTCAACGAGCCGAATCGTCTCGGTGACGTGTCCTGGGTCGAGCCCGGCAAGTACGTTGGTATCTGGTGGGCGATGCATCTCAATAAGAAAACGTGGGGTTCGGGTGCGCAGCACGGAGCAACGACTGAAAACACGATGCGGCATATCGATTTTGCTGCCCGGTACGGTTTTGACGGCGTACTGGTCGAAGGATGGAATACCGGTTGGGACGGAGACTGGTTCAACAACGGCAGCATCTTCAGCTTTACCGAGGCGCATGATGATTTCGATCTGCAGGCGGTCGCGGCCCATGCACGCCGAAACAAAGTGCGGCTCGTCGGGCACCACGAGACGTCGGGGCACATTAGTAACTACGAAACGCAAATGTCAGCGGCCTACGATATGTACGAATCGCTTGGCGTGCGGCAGATCAAGACAGGCTACGTTGCCGATGGCGGCCAGATGCAGCAGGTCGATGAGAACGGCGTTACGCATTTCGAATGGCACGACGGCCAGATTGGCGTAAATCACTTCGAACGAGTGCTCAAGGAAGCTGCGAAGAGAAAGATCAGTATCAATACGCATGAGCCCGTCAAGGACACTGGCCTGCGGCGAACCTATCCCAACTGGATCAGTCGCGAAGGCGCACGCGGCCAGGAATACAATGCCGGCTGGTCCAGGCCGAATCCGCCTGAGCACAATGTCTTGCTGCCTTACACAAGATTGATGGCAGGCCCGATGGATTTTACGCCGGGAATATTCAACCTGTTGCATCACGGCCCTGATTCTGAATTTCGAGTGCAAAGCACGCTTATGCAACAGCTGGCGCTTTACGTCGTGATTTACAGTCCGATCCAGATGGCCGCCGACTTGCCCGAGAATTACGAGCGGTTTCCGGACGCTTTCCAGTTTATCGTCGACGTTCCGACAGACTGGGAGGAGAGCGTTGCGATCGCAGGGGAGGTCGGCGATTTCGTTGTCATTGCGCGCAAGCAGCGCGGCGGCGATGATTGGTACCTGGGTGCCATTACTGATGAGCAAGCACGGTCTCTGCAAGTACCGCTGTCGTTTCTTGAGCACGGCAGAGATTACATTGCGGAGATCTACCGCGACGCTGAAGATGCGCATTGGGAGCGACATCCCTATGGATACGACATAGAACAGAAGGTTGTGAACATTGATTCCAAGCTTGAATTGCGGCTTGCTGCGGGCGGCGGCACGGCCATTCGATTCAGGCCCAAATAAGAAGGCAGAACTCCAATGAAGCAAAAGCCACAACTCAGCTTTTGGCAAATCTGGAATATGTGTTTCGGGTTCCTCGGCATCCAGATGGGCTTTGCCCTGCAGAATGCCAACGTCAGCCGAATCTTCCAGACCCTGGGTGCGTCGATCGACGATATTCCGATCTTGTGGATTGCGGCACCGCTAACCGGCCTGATCGTGCAGCCAATTATTGGCTACATGAGCGACCGTACCTGGAACGCTTTGGGACGCCGCCGTCCGTATTTCCTGGTTGGCGCGATCCTGGCGTCGCTCGCCCTGTTCGTTATGCCGAACTCGCCTTACCTTTGGGTTGCCGCCGGCATGCTGTGGATTATGGACGCGAGCATCAACGTCTCGATGGAACCATTCCGCGCGTTCGTTGGCGACAACCTGCCCGAGAAGCAGCGTACCAGTGGTTTTTCGATGCAGACTTTTTTCATCGGTGTGGGTGCCGTTGTTGCGTCGGCGTTACCGTGGATGATGGCGAACTGGTTCGGCGTCAGCAACGAAGCACCGGCCGGCGTGATTCCTGTCTCGGTCAAGTATTCATTCTATATCGGCGGTGCAGCATTCCTGCTGGCCGTGTCCTGGACCGTGTTTCGCTCCAGCGAATACTCCCCGGAGCAACTCGCCGAATTCGATGCTGCCCGCCCTCCTCAACACGTTGCCGAAGATACAACGACGCGGCCGGCATCAAAGTACCGCAGCGGCGGTATCGTCAGCGCTGTGATTGGCGTCGGGCTCTGGGTCTGGATCTACACTGCCGGGCTGGACAAGGAGCTTTACGTTCTGGCGGGCGGACTGACGGTGTTCGGTGTATTTCAGCTGATCATGGCCTCCCTGCAGCAGGCTGGCAAAGTGGAGAGCGGCTTCGCTGAGATCATGCACGACCTGTTTCATATGCCGCGCGTCATGAAACAACTTGCGGTTGTGCAGTTTTTTTCCTGGTTTGCCCTGTTTGCGATGTGGATTTACGGCACCGCGGCGGTAACGGCGCATCACTTTGGTGCTACAGAGGCAGCAGGAGCGAGTTATAACGACGGCGCTGATTGGATAGGCGTGCTGTTCGCGGCATACAACGGTTTTGCGGCGCTCGCTGCCATTGCCATACCTTTCGTCGCCAACAGGCTCGGTTGCCGCATGAGCCACCTGATCAACCTGTCGCTCGGTGGCATCGGACTGATCAGCTTCTATTTCATCAGCGACCCTAAACTTCTGCTCGTTTCGATGATTGGAGTCGGCTTTGCCTGGGCCTCGATTTTGTCATTGCCGTACGCGCTGCTGTCCAACAATCTGCCGTCGCACAAGATGGGCGTTTACATGGGCATCTTCAACTTCTTTATCGTCATCCCGCAGCTGGTGGCTGCGAGCCTGCTCGGCCTGTTGCTGCGTGAGTTCTTCGATCTCCAGGCCATTTACGCATTGGTCGTCGGCGGATGCATGATGATCGTTGCCGGCCTGGCGACGCTACTGGTCGACAAATCCGCGGAGCCGCAATGAATAAGAGAGCTATTGCTACAGCGGCCTTTGCCGTTTCGATGCTGGCAGGTTGCGGCACTGTTCAGGAAGTTAATAGTGCTGTTGACGCTCCCGTGGAGTATTTCGGCACACTTGAGCCATTCGCGTCCGAGGCTGTGTACTTTATCGTCACGGATCGATTCGTTGATGGCGATCGGACGAACAACTTTCCGGACCAGGGTGGCGTCGAATTCGGCACCTTCGATCGGCCGATACGCGTAGCTGACTCTGCACCGGCGAATATCGGCTACCTCGGCGGAGATTTCAGAGGTGTGCTCGATAACGCCGGCTACATTGCAGACATGGGGTTTACTTCTATCTGGCTAACGCCGATCGTGGACAACCCGGACGAGGCATTCACCGGCGGCAAGGCGCCGGGCGAGGGCGGTTCCAATGACTACGGCAAGACCGGCTACCACGGCTACTGGGGCGTCAATTTCTTCGAGCTCGATGAACACCTGCCGTCCGCCGACCTGAATTACGCCGACCTCACGCGGCAACTGCTTGAGGGGCATAGGCTCAAGACCGTGCTTGATGTCGTCTGCAATCACGGCTCTCCCTCGTTTTCGATGCCGCAGGACCAGCCGAAGTACGGCGAGCTCTACGATGCCGACGGCGAGCTCGTGGCCGATCACGGCAATCTGTATCCGAGTGACCTGGATCCCGCGAATCCGCTGCATGCGTTTTACCGAAACGAGCGGGATCTCGCCGAGCTCTCGGATCTCGACTACGACAATCCGGCTGTGCTCGATTACTGCGTTGATGCGCATTTAAAGTGGATTGATGACGGTGCATCAGCGATTCGTATCGATACCATCAAGCACATGCCGCACGCGTTCTGGAAAGCGTTTTCCGATAGAATCCGGCTACGGCACCCGGGTCTGTTCATGTTCTCAGAGGCCTGGTCATACGACGCCGAATTCCTGGCCCAGTACACCTACCCCGAGAACGGCGCTATCAGCGTGCTGGACTTCCCGGGCCGTGAAGCCATGGTCAGCGTGTTCGGCGAGCAGGATGGCTCCTACGGCAATCTGCTCGACTACCTGCAGCTTGAGTCCGGTATCTATCAGAGCCCTTACGAACTGATGACGTTCTATGACAATCATGACATGACGCGCATTGATGCGGACCAGGACGGCTTCGTCGATGCCAACAACTGGTTGTTCACGAGTCGCGGTATTCCAGTCGTCTACTACGGATCGGAGATCGGATTTCGCGCAGGCGCAGATCAGCATGCGGGTAACAGGGATTATTTCGGACAAGAGAATGTCGAGCGCGCCAAATCGCACCCCATTCACGCGGCGTTGTCGCGAATAGCGGCGATCCGCAAGAAATCGGTAGCGCTGCAACGCGGCCTGCAGTTCAACCTGGAATTCTCTCAGGACACGGCAGCGTTCTATCGCGTGTACCAAAAGGGCGGGCTAAATCAGACTGCGCTGGTGTTGCTCAACAAGGGCGATGCGACCGCGATATTCGAGGTGTCGAAGGGACTGAGCAGCGGTGCCTGGCGCGATGCAGATACCGGCGAAACCTTTACGGTAATCGCGGATGCGCCAGCGATCGCCGTCGCGGTGCCCGCGCATGGCGTGCGAGTCCTGCTTTCGGATGAGCCCATCAACAATGCTGCGTTCATAGCAGATTTGTTGATGCTGCAGAGGGGACGGACCAGGCGCTAGACCGTGTCCTGTAGTTTCGCCAGAGGCTCGAGGTCCTGACGCTCTTGATAACTAGCCGCCGCAGGATTTGCGGATAATCAGGTCTGGCGCCATGAGTGAAGACTCCACCGGCTGGCCTTCGATCAGGCCAACAATGCTGGTCACCAGGCCTTCACCGGCCTGGCGCATGTCCTGCCTCACCGTAGTTAGCGCGGGTGTCACATGGGCTGCGAGCGGGAAATCGTCGAAACCGACCACCGCGACATCGCGCGGGACATCGAGACCGTGAGCCTGGAGAGCGCGCATCGCGCCAATTGCCATGATGTCCGTTGACGCGAATACGGCATCAAACTCGACACCCTGCGCGAGAAGTTCCTCGATCGCCTGGTAGCCATGGGATTCCTTATTATTCGCGTTGACCCGGAGATCGTCAGGGGGGCTAATGCCCGCATCATGGTGAGCATGGCAGTAGCCCTGGTAACGATCGGCAAACTCAGGGCAGCGACGAGACGTGATACCAAGAAACGCGATCTTCTTCCGCCCTAAATCAAGCAGGTGCTTTGTCGCCTTGTAGCCACCGGATTCGTTGTCGCAGGCGAAGGAGTGGCCGGGCTGATCCTTGACAGCCGGTCCCCAGATCATGAAGCGCGTATTTGCATCAGCGAGCGCCGCCAGCTTCTCTCTGTACGTCAGGTAATCACCGTAGCCGAGCAGAATCAGTCCGTCTGCGCGGTTGCTGGCCTGGTACTCGATGTGCCAATCGTCGGTCAGCTGTTGCAGGGAAATAAGTACGTCGTAACCGAGGCTGGCCGCCGAGCGTGTGATGTAGCCCAGCATCGAAAGGAAGAATGGATTGATTTGCGCATCGGCGCCGTCGGTCTCATCGAACAACAGAAGCGCGATTGTATGACTTTGGTGGGTTCGCAGGCCGGCCGCATTGCGGTTCACGAAATAGTTGGTGTCGCGCGCAATCTGCTGGATTCGCTTGCGCGTCTCCTCCCGCACTAGCGGCGAGTTTCTCAGCGCGCGCGAAACCGTTGCCTGGGACACACCCGCAAGGTCGGCGATGTCGCGCGAAGTTGGATTTACGACTTTCATTATGTCGACCTGAATTGACGCTCCCCAAGATACCTCACTGTTGTATCACATATACCCGCGTGCTGAATTAGCGAAAACCGAGAGATGGGATAGGGCGAGGTCGCCAGCTGGCAAAGGCAAGGTGCCCTGCGGAGGGCGAGCGTTCAGGTAATAAGACTATGAAAAATCAGGAAAAAGTGGCCCGAGGGCGTTCTTGCTGCGGCGCAGGTTGTCGCTGGCCACGTCGCCCTGAGCGAGGGCGAGTGCGACCTGGATAGCGTCGAGCAAAGCAAGTTGCGCCAGCCTCGAACTCATAGGCGTGTATACGCTGGTGTCTTCAATCAGTCGACAGGGAAACAGCAGACCAGCCTCTGCGGCCATTTCGGAGTCCGGATTCGTCAGTGCGATTACTGTTGCGCCGCGTTCGCGAGCCAGTCGCGCTGCGCGTGCAAATTCCGGCCATCTACCGGTGTGGGACAGCAGCACTATCACGTCATCCGGTTGGGTTATAGCGGCAAATTGAAGAATCATGGTGGTGTCTTGCAGCGATGTACAAGGAATACCCAGCCTGAAAAACTTGTGGCTGGCGTCCCTCGCGACGTGACCCGATGCGCCCAGCCCGGCGAAAGCGATTTGCCGCGCCGATTGCATGGCGCGGACAGCTTCATCGATAGGCATGGACGACAGCTGCGACCGCATTTCGATCAGCGATTGAATCGATGCATCCATGACCTTGGTCACCGCATCGGACATCGAGTCATCCGCTCCGACATCGCGGTGCACGAAGGTAGCCGGGCGGCTAAGCGCTTCGGTCAGTCGGATCCCGAGCTCGCGAAAACCGCGCAGTCCCACATGCCGACAAAAGCGTACCGCTGTCGGTTCGCTGGTCTGGCACTCTGCGGCGAGACGAGCAAGCGTCATGCCTGCCGCCTCCCTGGGGTGGTCCAGGATCCACTGTCCGACGCGCTTTTCTGACGGGCTCAAGCGTGGCAGGGCGTTCGTGATGGTTGCGAGCATGTAGTAAAATTACAGAAAAAGTGTGTAAAAATCATCAGAACTTGGCTTTTATTTCATCAAAACGTAGTAAAATTACGAAAATACAAAGGAAGCCCCATGGCTAAGCTCGTTCCGGTCGAGACCTTCGACCTGATAATTTTCGGTGGTACCGGCGATCTCGCAATGCGCAAGCTGCTGCCGGCTCTTTATCATCGCGACCGCGACGGTCAGGTGACCGGCGAAAGCCGGATCATTGCCGCCAGCCGCGGCGCGCTGACGCGTGAAGAATACGTTGCGACCGTAGAGGCGTCCCTTCGCGAAAAGCTTAAAGACGGCGACTTTGACGAGGCGCACTGGCAGTCGTTCAGCCAGCGCATTCACTATGTGCAGGCTGATGCGTTCGAGCACGGGGAATGGGGCGCTCTTCGTGAAATCCTCACCGGGGTCGATGAGCGCATCCGGGTTGCTTATCTCGCGACAGCGCCGAGCTTGTTCGGACCGATTGCGCAGGGCTTGAAGAGCAACGGCCTGATCACCCCCAGCAGCCGAATCGTGCTGGAGAAACCGCTGGGGCGTGATTACGAATCAGCGTGCGAGATCAACAATGCGGTGGGCGAGTGTTTCGACGAGAATCAGATCTACCGTATTGATCACTATCTCGGCAAAGAGACGGTGCAGAATCTGCTGGCGTTACGATTCGCGAACTCGTTGTTCGAGCCGCTGTGGCGTCGCAGTGCTATCGATCATGTACAGATTACCGTTGCCGAAGATCTCGGTGTCGGCGGAAGAATAGAATTCTACGATCGTGTCGGCGCTCTGCGTGACATGGTGCAGAATCACATCCTGCAGCTGGTTTGCCTGTTCGCCATGGAGCCGCCGTCGAGCTTGCATCACGATGCGGTGCGAGACGAGAAGATCAAGGTGCTGCGCTCACTCAAACCGATTTCTGCGGACGAGGTGCGCGCCAATACCGTGCGTGGACATTACACAGCGGGAGCCATCAAGAAGACCCCGGTGCCGGGTTATCTCGATGAGCTCGGCGGCGAGGAGAGCAGCACAGAGACTTTTGTCGCGCTCAAACTGGAAATCGAGAATTGGCGCTGGTCGAACGTGCCTTTCTATCTGCGCACCGGTAAGCGTCTACCCGGCAAGCACTCGGAGATCGTCGTACAGTTTCAGGACGTCCCGCACTCGATTTTTCCGGAACAGAAATACAAGGTATCGCCGAACCTGTTGCGCATTCGGCTGCAACCGGACGAGGGCGTGCAACTTACCGTCATGGCGAAAGAACCTGGCCCCGGCGGCTTTAATCTGCGACCAGTTGGGCTTGATCTCAGTTTCGCCGAGACCTTCGGCATCGGCTATCCCGATGCTTACGAACGCCTGCTGATGGAAGTACTGCGTGGTAATCCGGCGTTGTTCATGCGGCGCGATGAAGTTGAAGCGGCGTGGCACTGGATCGACGGGATTATCGACGGCTGGGCGGAGACGGAACAGAAAGTTGAGTCCTACGTTGCAGGATCCTGGGGGCCGACCGCGTCCTCGCTTCTGCTGGATCGCGATGGACGTGCGTGGTACCCGGATGAGTAAGCAAATGAACGAACACTTTTTTAAAACCAGGCTCGAAGCCTCGGAAGCAGCGGCAAAACGTATTGCAGAACTGCTCTCCAATCGGCTGGACAATCAGGCAGAGGCATCGATTATTGTCAGCGGCGGAACAACGCCCGGGCAATGCCTTGCGGCACTGGCAAAGACGCCTCTGGACTGGCAGCGGGTGCAGGTTGCGCTGAGCGACGAACGCTGGGTTCCTGCTGATCACGAGGACAGCAACGAGAAGCTGGTGCGCGAATCGTTACTGGTCGACGAGGCGGCAACCGCACAGCTGTTGCCGGTTTACGCAGCGGACGCCTCGCCTGAGCAGCGCTGCGAGGCACTGCAGAATCCGCTACCTGCGCTGCCGTTTTCCTGCTCTCTTATTGGCATGGGTGCCGACGGTCATTTCGCGTCTCTATTTCCGGATGCTGAGCAGCTCGCGCTCGGACTGGACGTCGAAAGTGGCCGTCTGTACATCCCCGTTACGACGAAAGCCAGCCCGCATCCGCGAATCAGCATGACCCTGGCAGGGATATCGCGCAGCGACGAAATAGCCCTGCTTTTCTTCGGCGAGGAAAAACTCGACGTCTACAAAAAGGCACTTGAATCCACGAACGGATTTCCGGTGTCACGGCTACTACGCCAGAAGCGCGCGCCTGTGCGGCTCTTCTGGGCGCCATGATGGGAGATTGCACGCAGTGAATCCAACTATTCAACGAGTCACCGATCGAATCGTGGAGCGCAGTGCGGCGTCACGCGCCGACTACCTGGCGCGCATGCAGGCGGCAGCGAGCGACGGCCCGGTCCGTGGCGGCCTGGCGTGCAGCAATCTCGCCCATGGTTTTGCAGCGTCTGGTGCGGCAGACAAGCAGGCGTTGAAAGGCTATGTCGTACCGAACGTCGGTATCGTCTCGGCTTATAACGACATGCTCAGCGCCCACCAGCCGTTCGAGACCTATCCGGCTGTCATTCGGGCTGCCGCCACAGAGAACGGTGCCGTAGCGCAATTCGCCGGCGGCGTGCCCGCGATGTGTGACGGCGTTACGCAGGGCACCGACGGCATGGACCTGTCGCTGTTCAGTCGCGACGTGATCGCGCTGTCGACCGCGGTCGCGCTGTCGCACAACATGTTCGATGCTGTGCTGTGCCTCGGCATCTGCGACAAGATCGTCCCGGGACTTCTGATTGGAGCGCTTTCTTTCGGCCAATTGCCGGTCGTGTTCGTTCCGGCGGGGCCGATGGTTTCAGGACTGGGCAACAAGGAAAAAGCCCAAATTCGGGAGGACTATGCCGCTGGAAAGATCGGTCGTGATGAGCTTCTTGAAGCCGAATCGTCCGCCTACCACGCGCCCGGCACCTGCACCTTTTACGGTACCGCCAACAGCAACCAGATGCTGATGGAGTTCATGGGGCTGCAGCTTCCGGGCGGTTCGTTTGTCAATCCAGGCACGGAGCTTCGCGAGCTGCTGACACGAGACGCGGTGAAAACTGCTCTGCAGGCAACGCATCTCGGCGACGACTACCGCCCGCTGGCGGAGATGCTCGATGAGAAGGCTATCGTCAACGGCATCGTTGGCCTGCTCGCCACCGGCGGTTCAACCAACCATACGATTCATATCATAGCGATTGCTGCGGCGGCCGGTATCCGGATCGACTGGCAGGATTTTTCGGAGCTCTCCGGCGTGGTTCCGCAGCTTTCGCGCGTGTATCCGAACGGCACGGCCGATGTGAATCACTTTCATGCGGCAGGCGGCCTCGGCTTCTTAATCTCCGACATGCTCGACAACGGCTTGTTGCACGAGGACGTTCACACCATTCTGGGACCCGGCCTTCGGCATTTCTGTCGCGAACCTCGTGTCGATAATGGGGCGTTGCAATGGTCTGATGTCCAGGGTGAGTCGCTCGATGACGATATATTGCGGCCGTGCTCAAACCCGTTCAGTCCGGAAGGCGGTCTGCGACTGGTGACCGGCAATATCGGCAGGGCCATCGTCAAGGTATCGGCGGTCGATGCCGCGCATCACTCGATTAAGGCGCCGGCGCTCGTATTTCGATCGCAGCACGCATTTGTCGATGCGTTCAACAACGGTGAACTGGAGCGCGACTTCGTAGCGGTCGTCACTCACCAGGGGCCGCGCGCGAACGGCATGCCCGAGCTGCACAAGCTCACTCCTTACCTCGGCGTGCTGCAGAATCGCGGCTTCAAGGTGGCGTTGCTGACCGACGGGCGAATGTCTGGTGCGTCAGGAAAAGTCCTGGCGGCGATCCAGGTTACGCCGGAGGCGATTGATGGCGGCCTGATTGCCCGAATTTGCGCCGGAGACATCGTCACTATCGATGCCGGTAACGGCGAACTCAGTTTTGATGGCGATGCTGTGCCCGAAGAGCAAGGCGCTGCGGATATCAGCGACGACGCGCAGACCGGAATGGGCCGTGAGCTTTTCGCGGCGTTTCGCGAACGCGCTACCGGCGCGGAGCAAGGTGCCAGCCTGTTCGGGAACCGTGGAAACGGATAACGCCCGGGCTGCGCCTCGCGCCCGCTTGTGAGAGCATACCGGGATTGTTCGACGGCGCGGGGCACTACCGTAGATGAAGGCAGTACTGAATGGTGACAGCCGATGAGTGATCGCTGTCTTCTGATTGGTGACATTGGCGGGACCAACGCGCGTTTTGCGTTGGCAACGCCTGACAGGCCGGGCTTCCACAGTGTCCTCGAGCTGCAGTGTGCAGATTTCGCGACGGCCGATGACGGTATCAATCACTACCTGACAACGACTAAAGCGGATTCGCCTGATGCGATCTGTCTTGCGGTGGCGGGTCCGATTATTGACGATCGCGTAAAGATTACGAATAACCACTGGGATATCTCGGCGGCCGAGACCCGAACAGATTTTGGCATTGAGGCTGTGCGGCTTCTGAATGACTTCACGGCAATTGCCTACTCGATTCCCTTGTTGACCGAGACCGAGGTTCGCTCTATCGGTCGCCACGATCACGACTGGTTACCGAAAACGAATTTCAACGCGGCCGTTCTGGGTCCTGGCACGGGTCTCGGCGTAGCCGGCCTGTGTCGTCGCGACGATAGGCTCGTGCCGATTGCGGGCGAAGGTGGTCACGTCGGCTTTGCGCCCGAGACCGAACTGCAGGTGGAGATTCTCACTGTCCTGCGCAGTCGGTTCGACCGAGTTTCCGCCGAGCGAGTGATCGCCGGTTCCGGTCTGGAGAATATTTATCTCGCGTTGACGACGATCCGTGGTGAATCCGGCGTAAAACTGTCAGCCGCTGAAATTTTCAAAGCGCGCCGTGTGGGTAACGTAGCCGCAGAAGCGGTCGATGTGTTTTTCGAATTGCTCGGGCAGGTGGCGGGTGACGTCGCCCTGACCCTCGGCGCTGTTGACGGTGTTTATATCGCCGGTGGCATCGCGAAACGCTATCCCGACATGCTTGAAGAAAGCCGATTTCGCAGCGCGTTTGAGGGTAAGGGCAGACAACGCGCGTTGATGGAGCGAACTCCGACGCGGCTGATCACCTACGACCAGCCCGGTCTGCTCGGCGCTGCTTACGCGGTGTTGAATATTGACCTTTAGGCCTGGGCCTCTGTGTCCGGCCGCGGTGTCGACGTAATTCCTTCCGCATGCCGCGGGAACGGCTCCGCGTCTATCGTCTCGAGATAGCCGTGCCAGGCGGCATAGCCAATGATTGGTATGATCGGGACGAGTCCGATAAACGCCGTCGCGACACCGATCAGCAACGAGGCGACGATGATCGTCAGCCACACGACCATGGCGCGCTTGTTGCGCAGAACGGCATTAATCGACGTGACAATCGCCGTGATGCTGTCGACATCACGATGCATGATCATGGGTAATGAAAAAGCGCTTGCCGAGAAAGTCATGGTCGCGAATACTGCGCCAATCATGGAGCCGAATCCGAGGTAAGTGGCAAGTTCGCCGGTAGTAGCCTCGCCATCGGTCGGAAAGAACACGGTAATCATCACCGCCGAGCGCGCCCACAGGAGGAAGATAACCAACAGCGCCAGCGCAAATATCATCTCGTTGCCGACATGGCGTTTGAAGGCCGCGCGTAAACTGCGAATCAAAAGCGGTTCCTGACCGCGTTCGAGCTGGGCGCTGATCGCGTATAGGCCAATGCAAGTGAGCGGAGCGAGGAAAACGAAGCCGCCGAGCATAGCGAACATGAACCACTGGCTGCCCTGGAACCAGGCCAGCAGGCATACGATGCCAATAAGCAAAGCGACAACAAGGCCATAGGCCAGGCTTTGTTGAGGTGCGTGCACCAGGTCCGCGACTCCGAGCCTCATCCATCGGAATGGCGCCCACGGCGACAGCTTCCTGCACCCGGCGACGAATGGCATTTCGTCGCGATTGATTTCGGATTGATCGACGTCCGTCATCGCTGATTTCCCCGTTTAAGCGTATCGCACAACCATAGTCCTGCATTTAAACGGGCGTCGCAACTACCGGCTAGTCGGGGTTTGGTACGAGCTCCTCGTAGAGCGTGATCGTCTTTTGTACGGTATCTTCGTTACGAAAATCGGTAGCGATACGCTCGCGCGCCGCCTCACCCATCCGCTGTCGCAGCGCCGGGTCCCGATACAGGGTCTCGATGGCGGTGGCGATGGCCTGCGCGTCTCGCGGTGGTACGACAAAACCGGACACGCCGTCCACAACCAGTTCGGGGCTGCCGCCACTGTCGGTTACGATCGGGGGTACGCGATAGGCCATCGCCTCGATAACCGAGCGAGCAAGCCCTTCGCGCTTCGTCGACGGCATGCAGAAAACGTCGCAGGCCGCGCTGAGCGCGGGCGCATCGCTGCGAAAGCCGACGCGATGTATACGCTCCCCAATCGGACTCTGCGCGATTCGCCGGCTGAGCTTGGCGGCGTCCATGTGGCCGACGAGCATCAGGTGGACCTGCACATCCTCAGGCAGCGCCTCGATCGCGTCGATAAGGAAGTCGATGCCTTTGCGTGGCCGGTAGTTGGCGGTACAACCGACGACAAACGCATCCTCGGGAATGCCGAACTGCGTCAGGTCGGCAGGGGTCGCGTCATACCATTCCAACTTGTGCCCTTTGTGAATGGTGACTGGTCGTGTCGCCGGCATACGCAGAATGGCCGGCTGCATCTGCAGGAAATGGCGGCGAATGGCGTCCGCCACACAAACGATGCGGTCGATGCGCGGATTCAGGTAGCGCATCCACGACATAGGGTCCAGGAAGCCGACCGCGCCGACGATACCGCGGTAGCAGACGATCTTGACCGGCAGTCCCCTGCAGGCCCGCAGGCCGTTGCTAACCGCCTTGTTATTGAACGTGTGCATGATGTGATATCGACCCCGAACCAGCTCTTCGCGCAGCGCGGTGATTCCGGCCTTGTCGAAATTCTGCGGCAGACGGATATCTACGGTCGGCACACCCGCGTCACGCAGCGCCTGGTGGTTCGGGTGGTCCGTCGGACAAACAACGGTAATCCCGATGCCGGCATTGTGCATGCCAATGAAGCTCGCAACCGTCGGACGGTCAGCGCTTTCTGTGACGCATAGAGATCGAATTGCCACGTGGCGTTCTTACCCCGAGTAGACGGGATTTTCGAGAATGCGAACGGCTACGTGCTCGCCGGTTACCGAGAAGGCAATGTACTCATACCTGACGCCAGTCTTCTTCACGAATTCCTGAAAGGCACGAAACTCATGCTGCTGCCAACGATGAAAATTGTAGTACTCGTCAAACAACACGATGGCACCGGGCTGCAGCCGACTGCCGAGGGCGTCAAAAATCGTGACGGTCGATGAATACAGGTCGCAGTCGACGTGCAGGAACGCAATCGGATCCGTGTGTTTCTCCAGGAACCCCGGCAGCGTTGCGTCGAAATAGCCGGTATGGAACTCGACGTTGTCCGGTACTTTCGGCATCTTCTTCTGTGCGAAAGCGCCTATCGGGTTGCCGTTCCAGTGTTCCTGGATTCCATCGAAAGAGTCAAAGCCGTGCACCGTGCCCTGCACGGTAGGGGCAATCCAGCGCATCGACTTGCCGCGACCGACGCCGAATTCAAGCGTCAGACCGCTCTTGTCGACGCAGCTCAGGGCGTATTTCACCAGCGCTGGGTGCTTTTCGAAATACGGCGCATCGACCATGTTGGCCTTGATGTATTCGAGCGTGCTTTTCTTAGCCTCCAGGTTCATATCGACCAACAGATTGGAGGCATAGTGCTTAAGCATGAAGCGACGGAAAATGAACTCGCTGAGCGTTCGTTTGAACAGTGGCATCGAAAGACTCGTCGAAGCTGCGTGAAGACGCTCGATAAAATACCACAAGCTTGCGACACTCGCCTTTGCTCATGCGAGGGTTGACCGGTTCTCGGGCACAAAAAAACGCGCCCAGCCTTCAGGCTGAGCGCGTTCTCTTGTCACGTTGGACGGCCAGGCCGCCCGCGAACTTGCGTTTCCGTCTAGCGCTCGATAACGCGCAGGACGACGCGACGATTTTCCGCCTTGCCGGCAGATGTGCCGTTATCGGCGAGCGGCTGAGCCTCACCGTAGCCGCGCACGGTCATGCGATTTTCCGCAATGCCGTTGGAGGCCAGGTAGTCGCGAACCGTGGTGGCACGCCTGGCTGACAGGCCCTCGTTATAGTCGGTGGCACCGTCGCTGTCCGTGTGCCCCGCGACCTCGAAGACAATTGTCGGATTCTTCTTGAGGGTGGCTACAGCGTCGTTGAGTACGCTGGTAGCGCCCGGCAGCAGTCGATCAGAATTGCTCTCGAAGTTGACGCCCGGTAAACGTATTTCGCCCTTGATCTCGCAGCCCTTGATATCGACCTGTACGCCCGGGGCGCTGTCTGGGCACTCGTCGAGACGATCGACAACGCCATCCTTGTCGCCATCCAGCTCACAACCGTCGGGGCCGACTTTCGCGCCCCGGACCGTCTTGGGACACTTGTCCTTGTCATCGGTGACGCCGTCGCCGTCGCTGTCCATCGGGCAACCATCGGCATTAACGGCTACGCCTTTTGGCGTGCCCGGACACTTGTCCATTGAGTCCTTAACGCCGTCGCCGTCGCTATCGACCTCGCAGCCGTAGGCATCAACGCTCGTGCCAGGCGGCGTATTCGGGCAGCGGTCTGAACCGTCGGCCACGCCGTCGCCGTCAGCATCCATGAACTTCGGCGTTCCCTGGCCAAACGGAATCTGAAAGCCGACGCTGAACATATCGTCGTTGAAGTTAACGTCTGAAGAGCGGTCCATGCGATGCCGGTATTCGCCGCGCAGGGCAATGTTCGAGTCGAACATATCCAGCAGGAAGCCCGCGCCAAGCGAGTACATGGCACCATCTACAGAGTTGGAACCGAACGATGGGTCGACCGTAATGTGGCCAATACCGCCATGCAGGTACGGGCTGAAGCGCTCGGCGCGTCGAAAAACACGCTGCAGATCGATGCCGATACCGAGCTGTTCCTGGTCGGGACCGGCGCCGTCGCCGTCAGCCCAGCCGGCAGACAGCATAGCTTCAATATTTATCGCGTCGTTCAACGCATATCCGAAGCCGAACTGGCCCGTTGTGATGTCGTCTTCGACGAGGCGCTGGGTGTCATCGTCGACATACGATCCCATGACAAAGAAATAGCCCTGACCGGCTTCGGCATCGGCAAATGCGTTGCCGGCGCCCAGAGTCGCGAAACAGATCGCTGTGACAACGCAGGTAAAAATTTTCATAACATATAGCTCCGTAGGTTTAATCACTGACGCCGCAAGTCGCAACGAGGCGTAGGATTCAACAAATAATTTGCCCATCTTGAGTAAGCACGAGCGTGCCAAAGACACTGCACCCCGCACTGTGCGGGCGATTCTAGCACCTGCGCGACGCTTGTGCGCAATGATCCAGCGAATTTGCCGGCGCCTGGGCCGGTGCCGACCGCCAGAATGGCCGTGCGGAGCAGGCGGCCGGCAAAGAAGGGCAGGGGTGTCGGCCCCGACAAGGGCGCTCAAATCAGGCGGTGAGTTGCCGCCTGAAGAATGGTATAAACACTTCCACGATTAAAAGGAGAACAAACCATGAGTGTTGCCAAAACATCTGAGATTACCGCGTCATCTTCGAAGAGCTTCGAGGACGCCATTCGGAACGGGATCAGCAAGATGAGCGAAACCGTCAAAAATATAGAAGGCGCGTGGATCAAAGAGCAGAAGGTCGTTGTCGACAAGGGTGAAGTAACGGCTTACCGCGTAACGATGAAAGTCACCTTTATCGTCAAATAAAATTAAGCATTTGCTCAATAATACTTTTACAACAATCCGCAGGAGATGAAAGATGCCGGGAAAATTTGAAGTGTATAAAGACAAGGCGGGTGAGTTCCGTTTTCGCCTGAAAGCTGCCAACGGGCAGAACATCCTGAGCAGCGAGGGTTACAAGACGAAAGCGTCTTGCATGAACGGTGTCGAGTCGGTCAAGAAAAATTCGCAGAGTCCCGATCGATTCGCGAAGAAGACGACGCCGTCCGGGAAGTTTCGTTTCAACCTGACTTCGTCGAATGGCCAGACCGTTGGCACAAGCCAGAGCTATGCGTCCGATTCCGGTTGCCGCAACGGTATGAAGAGTGTGGCCGAGTGCGCGGCGGGCGCGAGCACTGACGACCAGGCCTGATACCGGAATGAGGGCCTGGCGGCTGCATTCAGGCACTCTGTCCTGATACTGCCGCCAGGCTCCGATTCTGCATCCGTCCGAATTCCCTCCGGTTTAACAATAAGTATTTAGGCCCGAATCTCCCGTCAACCAATTTCCGTTTGAGCCGTTCTTGGTACTGAAACGGTATTAATTGGTATGGAAACTGGGAGATTCACCATGGATTCAAGAAACACGATTTTTTATGTTGTTGCGGCGCTGACGCTGTGCGGAACCGCGTTTGCCGACGTTGGCGACCAGATCGAGCAACGTCTCGACAAGCGCGGCGACCGCGTCGAGAAGCGCCTCGATAACAAGGGCGACCGTATTGACGCGCGCCTCGATCGCAAGTCAGATCGTGCAGAGGCGGCTGGCCGGGATCAATTGTCTAAGCGTCTGGACCGGAAAGGCGACCGTATCGACCGAAAGCTGGACCGCAAAGGCGACCGCGTTGACCGCAAGCTGGACCGCAAGGGTGACAAGGTTGATCGACGACTCGACAGGACGGGCGAGCGAGTCGATGGTCGCCCCGACCGCCGCGGCCAGCATGCCAATAACCGCGTCGATCGTCGTCAGCAGCGACGTAACGGCAAGTAGCACCAGGTAACACCGGTCGGCGGCAGTCTCTTGCCGCCGGCTTTTTTTTTGCGCGTGAGTTACGCCTCCGTTAGGCTGCATCCAACGCAAACGGCAAGCAGGCCACAGATTCATGTCCAAACGCGGTTGGTCAATCGACTCACTCGTCCTCATCTTCTCGTTCATTATCGTGGCGCAACTGCTCTCGTATGCGATCCCACACGGCAGTTTCGAGCGCGTTCCCGCGCCGGATGATCCTGGCCGCAGTGTAGTGGTCGCCGGAACCTATACACCGCTGGACGGCGGCGACAGCGTCGTACTTCCGCCCTGGCATTTTTTGATGGCGATCACAGAGGGGCTTGAAGCCGCGCAAGGCATCATCTTTCTTATCTTCCTGGTGGGCGGTGTTATTGGCGTGTTGCGTCGTTCCGGCGCGATCGACGCGGCCCTGCATGGCGCCGTCGACCGGCTCGGCAAAACTCCGTGGCTCCTGATAGGTGGTTGCCTGCTGTTATTCAGTATCGGCTCATTCACGATCGGCATGGGCGAAGAGTATGTGCCACTGGTACCGATTATTGTGACGATGAGCCTTGCCATGCGTATGGATGCCATTGTCGCCATGGGAATGGTCTGGATCCCGTACGGAATTGGCTGGGGCTGCGCGGGTATCAACCCGTTTGGCGTGTTGATTGCGCAGAATATCGCGAACGTCCCGCTGACATCGGGCTGGGGATTTCGCCTGGCAATCATGTTCGTGTTTCTCGCGGTGGCATTTCACCATATCTACCGATACGCCATGCGCGTACGACGAGACCCGTCGTCGAGCCTGGTGGCACACATTGACTACAGTGTTGGCTTCGAGACTCCGGCTGACCTCAGTATGAGCGGGCCGCGAATCGCCGTTCTTGCAATCTTTATTCTCGGCATCGCGGGCTTTGTCTACGGCGTTTCCGAGTTTCACTGGTA
>CAYTTZ010000031.1:0-20727 GCA_964440945.1 uncultured Woeseiaceae bacterium | reverse complement strand
CCTCTTCAGCTCCAACCAGGCGCGACTCTTCAGCGCGGTCTCCTGCATGAAGCTGGACGTCTTCTGTGCGAAGCCGTCTGGACCCCAGTCCTGCATCCTTTTCTGAATATGTGTCGGCGCGAAGAAGAATTCACTGCGCTCCTTGATAATGCCGTCGCCGGCCAGCCCTTCGTCCCAATGTGTTAGTCCGACATTGATACAACGCACCATGTTGTCGCCAAGGTGCGTGTGTAGCCTGCCCAACACTTCGCCGTTGCCAGACATGTCCACAATGACGGCGGGGATCGTCGCATCGATGTCTGTCAGCGAATCATAGGTAACGCTCTCCTCGTACAGACCCAGGCCTTTCACGAAATCCAGGTTGCGCGCGGAGGTAATCGCCACGGTCGGCGGCGCCGTCGCATCGTCGTCCAGCGCATAGGCGAGCCCGATGCTGGTCTTGCTCGACGCGCTCACTATGATGACCTGACCTGCGCCACACCAGTTGTTGTCCTGCAAGAAATCCCACAGGCAAAAAGACGTAATGTGCAAAGGCCACAGTAACATTCGCAAATTATCATTCGCCGGGTCATACCCTGGCTCAGCTTTAACGCGGTAGTAGGTGTTATACCCTTGCGGCAGTTTGGCACGGTGCTCGGCACCGTCGACCAGGCGCAGCGAACTAATGTGCGTTGGCACCAGGTTGAGATGACTGGCAGGTGGAAAATAACCGAACAGGCGATCGCCAACCGGGACTTCATCGACACTGGACTGGACGACTTCGGCAAAGCCCCAGACCGGCATCATCCCCCAGCCATCCGAATCGGCGCCAGTCGGCGGAAAAAACTGCCAGTAACCGAGCTGATCACCCGTTGCGGCATAGGAAATATTGTTCGCCGTAAAGGCAAAGCGCTCGATGCGCGTTCGTATCGAACCGTCTGCGAGTTGCGTCGTATCGGCACTGTCGTCCGATCCGACCACGCGGTACGTCTCAAAATTATCCCTGCGAATCTGGAATTCGTTGGTCAACGCGACTCTCCTGCTTGCTATTGTGGCGAAATCTAGGCGGGTGCCTCATCGACAGACTTACCGAGGAATCGATGCACCGCCACAAGCACGACGAAGCCGGAGGGCAGCAGCAGATACCAGGGCAGACCGAAACCAGCGGGAAGCACGCCGACAAGAACCGCAACTACACCGCCCAGAAACGCATAGGGCAGCTGCGTGCGGACGTGGTCCATGTGGTCGCAACCTGTTGCCAGTGACGATAGCACCGTCGTGTCGGAAATCGGCGAGCAATGATCGGCCCAGACGGCGCCCGTCAAGACGCACGCTATGCAGGAATACAGGATATGCATGTGTTCCGCATCGGCGATACCGTTGGTTTGCAACACGGCCCAGCACAGAGGAATAACCAGCGGCATGAGAATCGCCATCACTCCCCAGCTCGATCCTGTTGCGAAGGCCGTAGCGCCGGCCAGCAGGAACACGACCGCCGGGAGGGTGTACGGCGACAACGAATCGCCCAACACCGATATCAGGTAGGGTGCCGTCTGCAGGTCTTCCGCAACGTCCGCGATCGCCCAGGCAAGGATCAGCAATACAAGGCCGGTCATCATGAAGCGCGCGCCGGCGAGCCATGCATCAATGGTCTCTTCCAGCGTCAGTAAGCGCTGCCCCAGCGACAGGCCGGCAGCGACCAGGCAGCCCAGCAAGGATGCCCAGATCAATACAGCGTAGGGATCGGCGCTACCAATGATGTCGGTGACTGTCTCGCCTTCGCCACTGATGAACAGACCGATGATCACAGTGAGCACCATCGTTACGATAGGCAATACTGCGTTTCTCGCGCGACACGGGATTGCATCTTTGTGATAGAACTCGTCGCCGGACTTGTCAGTGCTCGCCGTCGTCGTACTGCGCTTGACCTCCCCGGTGTGTCTGGCCCGAACTTCGGCCTTGTACATCGCACCGAAATCCTTGCCCGTATAGATGACGAGAAACACGAAGAAGACCGCGAGAAACGGGTAGAAGCTGTAAAGAATGGAGTTGAGGAACAACACGTAAGGTGTCTGACTGATACCGTCGAGACCCTTGACCGCAGCATCGATGAGTCCGAGCTGAAAGCCAACCCACGTCGTAATGACCGCAACTGTCGAAACGGGTGCCGCGGTCGAATCGACCAGGTAGGCGAGCTTCTCGCGTGAAATGTGCAGCCTGTCGCTCATTGGCCGCGTTGCATTGCCGACGATCATGGTATTGGCGTAGTCGTCGAAGAAGATCGAGAGCCCCAGCAATGCGACCACACCCTGACCACGCCGCGGTGTTCGCGCGAACGGCATGATGCGTTCCACGATGCCGACCATGCCGCCATTTCGTGAGATCACGCCGACCATGCCTCCGATCATGAACGTGAAGATCATGATCGCCATGTGATCCGGATTGATGGCGGAGTTAAGGACATAAACCGTCATGGTTTGGAAAAAGCCGACGACCGCGCCGTACCCGGTCAGGCCGTTGACCGCCCAGGCGCCGACCACCAGGCCGACGAACAGTGCTGGTATTACCGAACGCACCAGGAATGCCAGCAGGATCGCGACTAGCGGCGGCAGCACGGATACAGCTGCAGGTATTGCCGAAAATTCCTGCTGCAGAACGGTCTGTCCATTCTGTATGACGTCGAATGACATCGTGCCGGATTCCGTCACCGTTATGTCGGTTGCGGCGAGGCTTGCGCCTGATCCCGTGGCGATGACTGCGCCGTTCAATCGCAGTTCGGCAGGGCTTTCCGCGTCGAGGCCATTGACCGTGACGTCGAAACCGACGTTGGTCAGAAGCACCTTGGGTGCATCGAGGGAAACGTCGCCGGCCAGAACTGTCGGTGCGAGTAAAACGAGTGACAGGCACGCCAGAATGCCCGCGAGACTTGCGATCGTTAGCCGGTTCAGAGTCTTCCCCTAATTCTTATTATGTGTGAGCCGCTATAGCTCAAGATCCATCATATCAGTTTGTTTCGATGATCTTGCCCTGCTGCTCAGCGCGAGTGGCGAATTCTTCCTGCCAGCTCGATCGATGCGATGCCGGCGCAACTTGTACGGCGGTCACTTTGTACTCGGGACAGTCGGTTGCCCAGTCACCATACTCGGTGGTCACAACGTTGGCGCCGGTCTCTGGGTTGTGGAAGGTCGTGTAGACGACGCCAGGCTTCACGCGGGTCGTAATCTTGGCGCGCAATGTGATGTCGCCCTTCCGACTGGCGAGCGCAACGAGTTCGCCATCCTTGATACCACGCATCTCGGCGTCACTCGGATGAACTTCCAGCAAGTCCTCGCCGTACCAGACATTATTTTCCGTACGTCGCGTCTGTGCGCCGACGTTGTACTGCGAGAGAATTCGGCCGGTCGTCAGCAACAGCGGGAACTTGCGGTTGGTGCGCTCCTTCGTTGGTACATAGTCGGTTTCGACAAACAGTCCCTTGCCACGGACGAAGTGGTCGATGTGCATGACCGGCGTGCCCATCGGCGCGTCATCGTTACAGGGCCACTGCACGCTGCCGACTTCGTCGAGGAACTTGAAGCTGACGTTACCAAAAGTCGGTGTGAGTTCTGCAATCTCATCCATGATTTCAGCCGCATCGTTGTAGTGCATCGGGTAGCCCAGTGCCCGCGCGAGCTCCTGGGTAATGAGCCATTCGTCTTTGCCCTGCTGCGCCGGCATGACGGGACGCACTCGGTTGATGCGGCGTTCGGCATTAATAAACGTGCCATCTTTCTCAAGGAATGAAGTGCCAGGCAGAAAAACATGAGCAAATTTTGAGGTTTCGTTCAGGAACAGATCCTGTACGACGATGCACTCCATGTTGCTGAGTGCGGCCTCGACATGATGAGTGTCCGGGTCGGACTGTGCGACGTCCTCGCCCTGGATGTACATGCCCATGAACTCACCCGCGCACGCCGCGTCAAACATGTTCGGAATACGAAAGCCCGGCTCGGGGTCGAGCGTCACGCCCCAATGGCGTTCAAACTGATGCCGAACGTCGTCGTTGCCGACTGGCCGATACCCCGGCAATTCATGAGGGAATGAGCCCATGTCGCATGAGCCCTGTACATTGTTCTGGCCGCGCAGCGGGTTGACGCCGACGCCGGAGCGACCCAGGTTGCCTGTAGCCATCGCAAGGTTCGCCATGCCCATGACCATCGTCGAACCCTGGCTGTGTTCTGTTACGCCGAGCCCGTAGTAGATCGCGCCGTTTTTCGCGCTGCCAAAAAGCCGCGCCGCCGCACGAATCGTTTCGGCATCGACGCCCGAACTCTTCGCCACTTCTTCAGGCGAGTTCTCAGGTTTGAGAATCATGGTTTTCCATGATTCGTAAGAGTCGATGTCGCAACGTTCGCGCACATATTCTTCGGCGACCATGCCCTCGCTAACGATGACGTGGGCCAGCGCATTGACAACTGGAACGTTAGTGCCCGGTAACAAAGGCAGGTGATGCGCGGCTTCGATGTGCGGCGAGCGCACCAGGCCGATTTCGCGCGGGTCGACAACGATCAGTTGTGCGCCTTCACGAAGTCGACGTTTCATCTGCGACGCAAATACAGGATGGGCCACTGTCGGATTGGCACCGATGACCATGATGACGTCGGCGTCCATGACGCTGTCGAACGGCTGTGTTCCGGCAGACGTTCCGAGCGTGGTATTCAGTCCATAGCCTGTCGGTGAGTGACAGACCCGTGCGCAGGTGTCCACGTTGTTATTGCCGAATCCGGCGCGTACGAGTTTCTGGACGACGAAGACTTCTTCGTTGGTGCAACGCGATGAAGTAATGCCGCCAATCGATTTGCGGCCATACTGCTTCTGAATATCCTTGAATTTACTGGCCGCATAGCCAATCGCTTCTTCCCAGCTGACCTCGCGCCACGGGTCACTGGTGTTCTCGCGAATCATCGGTTGCAGGACCCTGTCGCGGTGCGACGCGTAGCCCCAGGCGAAGCGACCTTTGACACAGCTATGACCGTGATTCGCCTGGCCGTCCTTGTACGGCGTCATGCGAACGACCTGGTCGCCTTTCATTTCGGCCTGGAACGAGCAGCCTACGCCGCAGTAGGCACAGGTTGTAATTACAGCGTGGTCGGGCTGACCATGATCAACGATGCTCTTTTCCATGAGCGTCGCTGTGGGACAGGCCTGCACGCAGGCGCCGCAGGAGACGCATTCCGAATCCAGAAAGCTCTCGCTCATGCCGGCCGAGACTTTTGAGTTGAAGCCGCGACCCTCGATCGTCAGCGCGAAGGTGCCCTGGACTTCGTCGCAGGCGCGTACGCAGCGAGAGCAGACGATGCACTTCGAGGCATCGAACTGAAAATAGGGGTTGCTGGTATCGACATCCGCTTCAAGATGATTCTCGCCGTCGAAACCGTAGCGAACGTCGCGCAGGCCCACGGCACCTGCCATGTCCTGCAGCTCGCAATCGCCATTCGCGGAGCAGGTCAGGCAGTCCAGCGGATGGTCGGAAATGTAGAGCTCCATGACGTTGCGGCGTATCTTCGACAGCGCATCTGTCTGGGTGCGAATCTTCATGCCCGCCTCAACGGGAGTCGTACACGAGGCCGGGTAGCCTTTGCGACCCTCGATTTCGACAAGGCAAAGTCGGCACGAGCCAAACGGTTTCACCATGTCCGTTGCGCACAGCTTCGGAATGTCGACGCCCGACTCGCGCGCCGCGCGCAGGATGCTGGAGCCAGCCTTGACCGTCGCCGGCAGGCCGTCGATCTCGACCCTGACGGTCTCCGCGCTGCTGCTGGCAGGCGTGCCCAGGTCAGTTTGTCTGGTCTTGTTCATCGATCATCTCCGGATGATGCGAAGTCCTCGGCGAAATGATTCAGTACGCTCCTGACGGGGTAGGGCGTCATGCCACCCATCGCACACAAGGACGCCGCTTCCATCGTGTCGCACAGTTCGACCAGTAAATCATAGTTTTCTTCGCGGTTTTCACCCGCGATAATGCGGTCGATCACTTCGACGCCGCGCGTTGAGCCTATCCTGCAGGGTGTGCACTTGCCGCAGGACTCGATCGCGCAGAATTCCATGGCGAAACGGGCTTGCTGCGCCATATTGGCCGTGTCGTCGAAGACGACGATGCCGCCGTGTCCAATCATGGCGCCAATTTCGATGAAAGCCTCGTAGTCGAGCTTTATGTCGAGTTGGCCTGCGGTGAGGTAGGCGCCCAGCGGGCCGCCTACCTGCACGGCTTTCACGGGCCGGCCGCTGGCGGTACCGCCGCCCCAGTCGTCGATGAGCTCCCTGAGCGTGACACCGAACGCTTTTTCTACCAGTCCGCCGCGCTTTATATTGCCGGCAAGCTGAAACGCGAGAGTTCCCTTGGAACGACCCACGCCCATGCTGGTATAACGTTCGCCGCCGAGATTGACGATGTTGCCAACCGAAGCCAGGGTCACGACGTTGTTCACGACGGTCGGTTTGCCGAACAGGCCCTCGTGCGCGGGCAGCGGCGGCTTGTAGCGCACGATGCCTTTCTTGCCTTCGAGGCTCTCCAGCATTGCGGTCTCTTCACCGCACACGTACGAGCCGGCACCGAGATGCAGCTCGATGTCGAAGTCGAAACCGCTACCCTGGATATCGGCGCCCAGCCAGCCGCCGTCGCGGGCCACGTCGAGCGCGCGCGACAGTATTGAAAGCGTCAGCGGGTACTCCGAACGCAGGTAGATATAGCCTTTGCTTGCGCCGACCGCGAAACCGGCGATCGCCATGCTTTCGATCAGACCGAGTGGATCACCTTCCATCAGCATGCGATCGGAGAAAGTGCCGCTGTCACCCTCATCGGCGTTGCACGCGATGTACTTCTGGTCGCCAGCGGTCTCGCTAACGGTGCGCCACTTGATGCCGGTTGGAAACCCGGCGCCGCCGCGGCCACGCAGCCCGGACTCGACGACCGCATCGATAACGGCCTCAGGACCCTCCGCGAAGGCTTTTTCGAGTGCTTTGAATCCCTGGTGCCGTAGAAAGTCATCCAGCGACAATGGCTCGATCAGTCCGCAGCGCCAGAACGTCCAGCGGTCCTGATTGATCAGGTACGGAATCTCATCGATCGGTCCCAGTCGCCGTTCGTGCTCGCCACCCGAGATAAAACCGGCAGTGAACAGCCCGGCGACATCGGATGGCGCAACGTTGCCGTAAGCAATGCGGGCACCGTCGACCTCGACCTCGACCAGCGGTTCGAGCCATGTTGCACCCCACGAGCCATTGCGAATTAACTGGATACTCGTTTTTGTGCGCTTCGCCTCACGGGCGATTTCCAGCGCAACCTCGTCGGCTCCGACGGAGACGGCCGATGTTTCTCGCGGCACATAAATACGCGTGGTAGCCATCAGTGCAGGTCCTTGATTGCGGCGAGCAGTTCGTCGAGTCTCTCGTGTGTAATGCGTCCATGGGTCTTGCCGTTAATCATCACTGCCGGTGCACAGGCACAGTTGCCCAGGCAATAGACCGGTTCAAGGGTAATGTCATCGGAAGTACCGTGCAGGTCAGTTCCCAGTGACTGGCGCGCATGATCCGTCAGTTCCCGGCTGCCCACAGCCTGGCAGGCTTCTGCCTGACAGATTTTGACGATGTGTGTCCCCGGCGCTTCAGTTCGAAAGTCGTGGTAGTAGTTCACCACGCCGTAGACGTCCGCGCGGGACAGGTTCAGTTCGTCGGCCAGCTGCCGGATCGTGGCTTCGGGTATCCAGCCGTGGCGCATGACGATCGCCTGCAGGATCTGTACGAGCATCTCGGCCCGGGCACCAAATCGGCGAACGACTTCGCTCGTCGTGTCCTTGTCGATAGGAGGTCTTGCCATTAGCTAATCCGTTCCTCGGCGGCGTAGATATTGAATGTCTCGCCGCGCAGAAAACCAACCAGCGTTACATTGAACTCTCGTGCGAGATCGACTGCAAGGCTTGAAGGTGCGCTTACGGCGGCCAGCAGAGGTATGCCTGCCACCAGGGCCTTCTGCACCAGTTCGAAGCTCGCCCTGCCTGAGACCAGCAAGCCCAGGTCACTCGCGGGTAACCGACCCTGCGACAGCAATGTGCCAATCACCTTGTCGACCGCGTTATGGCGTCCTACGTCTTCATGCAAAACGACAATATCTCCGGCCGTAGTGAACGCCGCTGCCGCGTGCAGTCCGCCGGTTTCTGCAAAGATCTCTTGTTCGGCGCGCAGCTTGTCGGGAAGCTCCGCCAGCATGTGTCGGCTGAAATGTGTGTCGTCGAATGGGCGTGCGCTTGCGCCGGCGACGCGCAGCGCATCGAGCGAGGCCTTGCCACAGACGCCGCAGCTGGACGTTGTGTAGAAGTGCCGCCGCAGGCGGTCGAGATCAACATCGATGCCGGACTCGAGTTCGACACGTATCACGTTCGTGTTACCGCTGTCCGGCGCCGGCGTTCCGCAGGGTTTGACGAAGGCGATATCTGACTGGTTGCGGATGATCGATTCGGTAAAGAGGAAACCGGTAGCCAACTCGGCATCGTTGCCGGGTGTGCGCATGGTGATGGAGATGCTGGTTTCGGCGCGGGTATCGACGGGCTCGTAGCCCAGCCGAATTTCCAGCGGCTCCTCGACGGCCACGAGATCCTCCCGCGATTGCTGTGAGGTGCCGCGGATTTGACTGATTGTAATTGGCTGACTGTTGCTCGTCATTGCGCGCTTCTGTGGGGCCCCTTGGCCAGCAGTATAGCCTAGCGTCGCGGGCTGTAGGCCGTAATGAGAATCGTTCTCAAAACCGGGTGAAAATCACAGCCATACTCGTTTTGCTGCCGTTCAGTTTAACGTTCTAGAATGCGCGCTGAATGACCCGAACGGGTTAGAATAGGCCCCGCCGGAAGCGCCGGCGCAAAACCGCAGTTTTAAGGAGATTCCATTGAGCAAGATCGCACGTCGCAAATTTATTCAACTGTCAGCGGTCGCCGCCGCTGGCTGCTTTGTCCAGGCTGGTCGGCAGGCCCGTGCGGGCGATCTGCCGCACCTGTCGCCGGACGATCCGATGGCCGCGGCCATGAAGTACACCCACGATGCGTCTGCGGTGGATCCCGCCACGCGCAACAATCCGGCTGCTGATCAGAGCTGTGCGAATTGCGCGCTCGTGCAGGGCAACGATGGCGAAGAATGGCGTCCGTGCCAGATCTTCCCGGGCAAAGCTGTTGCTGCTGCCGGCTGGTGTTCGGTCTGGGCGCCAAAAGCCTGATCCGATAGCCAATAGGCTGACAGAGGACGCCGGCTTTCGAGCCGGCGTTTTCGTTTGTACAATGACAACTTGTCGGCAGCGTGTCTGCCAATAGACCCCGATGGAGAGCAACCTTGTTTGAGACACTGCAGCCCGCCAAAGCCGACGCCATCCTGGGTCTGATCACCGAACACAGCAACGACCCTCGTTCCCAGAAGGTCGACCTTGGGGTTGGCGTGTTTCGCACGGCCGAGGGCGAGACGCCGGTGCTGGATGTCGTCAAGGAGGCTGAACAACGTCTCGTTGATACGCAGAGCAGCAAGGCTTACATCGGCACAGCAGGAGACCCGGATTTTAATGCAGCGATGCAGAAGCTGGCGTTCGCTGACTCTGTGGATAGCGATCGCCTGCTGACGATCCAGGCACCGGGTGGTTCCGGATCGCTGCGCGTAGCGGCCGGCCTGATTCAAAGGGCCCGCCCCGACGCGACGGTCTGGGCCAGCGAGCCGACCTGGGCAAACCATATTCCGCTCCTCGGCGGCGCCGGCCTGACACTCAAGTCCTATCCTTACTACGACACCGAGAAACACGTCATCAAGATCGACCAGATGCTCGATGCCTTAAGCCGGATACCGGTGGGCGACCTGGTGTTGCTGCATGCTTGCTGCCACAACCCGTCCGGCCTCGATCCGTCGGAGGACGAGTGGCGGACGATCGCCGAGGTCATGGTCGAGCGCGAGCTCGTGCCGTTTGTTGACATGGCCTACCAGGGATTTGCGAACAGTATCGCCGCCGATGCATTCGCGGTCCGGCATCTCGCCGGCGTCGTTCCGGAGATGATCGTATCGAACTCGTGCTCCAAGAATTTCGGACTGTACCGCGATCGTGTCGGCACCCTTTCATTGCTTGCGCCGGATACGAAAACGCGGGATATCGTAGATAGCCAGGTCAATAACGTCGTCAGGACGATCTACTCGGTGCCGCCCGATCATGGTGCCGTGGTTGTCAGCCGGATTCTCAACGACCCCGAGCTAAAAGCAGCCTGGCGCCTCGAGCTTGCCGCGATGCGTGCGCGTCTGCGCGAAATGCGTGTGTTGTTGAACGATGCGCTGAAGGAGCGCGCACCCGATCGAGATTTTTCCCATCTTGTTCGCGCAACCGGCATGTTCTGTTTTCTCGGTGTTTCGCCCGAGCAGGTGGCGCGCCTGAAGAAGGAGTTCGGCGTTTATATGGTTGCTTCAAGCCGCATCAATATTGCGGGCATTACCGCCAAAAACGTCAACTACCTGGCTGACTCGATAGCCGCAGTACTCTAGTCCGCTTTCGGCGACCAGATCAGCTGGCTGCCGGGACCGATATTGTAGCGTCGCGCCACGCCTGCATTGAGTTCCAGAACGAACGTCACCGGCTCGATCGCAGCCAGTGACTTCAGTGACATCGGCTCGGCGTTCTTGATGACCGAGGAGACGGTCCCGTCACGTCGCGCGAATACGATGTCCAGCGGAATAAACGTATTCTTCATCCACATCGAGTGCAGGCTCTCGTCATCGTAAACAAACAGCATGCCGGTTCGCTCCGGCAGCTGGCGAACAAACATGAGCCCACGTCGCTTTTGCTCGAATGTCGTTGCCAGGTAAACCGTTAAATCATGGCGCGTGCCATCCGTCGCGACGACCTGCAGTTCATCCTGTTCGAAGAACTCGTCGAGGGTCTGAACTTTTGGTGTTTTCGGCTCGGAGTGCTGGCTGCAGCCACCGGCGAGCGGCGCGGCGCACAGCATCAACATCAGCATCAGAAATGGGCGGATCATTTTGCGCTCCAGTCGACGATGCCGCGAAACGACATTTCCGGTATCGAAATTGCGGCGTCGCCGTTTATTTCACCGAGCGGCGCAACGCAGTACAGCGTGCCGCTGATAATGTACTGGTCCTGGTTCCCTTCGAGCATGTCGTGAGCACTGACGTCGGACCAGCAGGTCTCTGCAGATGGTGTGCTGAAAAAGCGACCGCTGCCTTCTACCGTTAGCGTGACTACGGTCGGCGATTCGGCATCGTCCAGACCCCGCTGCAGCCTGGGCAACGCGAGGATTATGGCGAGTTGGCTTCCGGCGGCCGTGCCGGTGAAGCGCAAACGCACGCCTTTGCCGTCTGGACGCAGCATGCTCTCGCATTGCAGGTCCTCGGCTGACCAGCGAATCTCACGCTCGATGCTGCCGAAAAGCCCGGCAGAGAGATAAGCATCGCTGCTACAGGTTGATTCAGCTGCGAGAGTCGGTTCAACGGGCTGATCGGCAGGTTCCACTGCCTGCTGGCAGGCGCCAAGCAGGCTCAGCAACGCCAGTCCCGGGGCGGCAACGTGGCCCAGGCGATGCGTTTTTTTTCGGCTCGAATGCAATGCTTTGGCTTCCAGGTTGTCCGAAGAGGGGTCAATAGTACTGAAGTTGGCGCAATTGCGAGTAAAAAACCCCGCGACCGGTTGGACTCGTCGCGCATCATAACTAGAATGGCTCGCTGCCTTACAGATTCGGAGTAATCAATGACCGTCGCAGAACAGTTTCAGAAGCTCGAGGTACATGTGAGTGGGCTGATTATCGGTCAGTCTCACCTGATCAACCGGATGTTGATCGCGCTGTTGTGCGACGGCCACCTGCTGGTTGAGGGCGCTCCCGGTCTTGCCAAGACCCGGGCGATCAAGGTGCTTTCCGAGAGCATCGAAGGTGATTTTCACCGCCTGCAGTTCACGCCGGACCTGCTTCCGGCCGACCTCACGGGCACCGACATCTATCGCCCGCAGGAAGGCACCTTCGAGTTTCGCAAGGGACCGCTGTTTCATAACCTGATCCTCGCCGATGAAATCAACCGCGCACCCGCGAAAGTGCAGTCAGCACTGCTGGAAGCGATGGAAGAGCGGCAGATTTCGGTGGGTGACAAGAGCTATCCGCTGGACGACCTGTTCATGGTGATGGCAACGCAAAACCCGATCGAGCAGGAGGGCACGTATCCGTTGCCGGAGGCGCAGCTGGATCGCTTTCTGCTGCATGTCCAGGTGGGTTACCCGAGTATCGCCGACGAACGACGCATCCTGGTCCTCAATCGTGACGAGGCGAAGCGGGGCGAGCGCGACGCATTCCAACCGCCGGAGTTACTGGCTATGGAGTCGATCATGCAGGCGCGCCAGGAGATCCTTAACCTGCACCTTGCACCCGAGTTAGAGGAATACATCGTCAACGTTGTCGTCGCGACCCGCAACCCGGGTGGCGTCGACGAAGCGCTGGACGGACAGGTGATGTATGGCGCCAGCCCACGCGCAAGCATGGGTATTGATCGCGCAGCGCGCGCGCACGCCTGGCTTGCGGGTCGCGACTTCGTCGGTCCGGAAGATATCCAGGCGATTGCGCCGGACGTGTTGCGTCATCGCCTGGTCCTGAGTTTCGAGGCCGAAGCGGACGGGGTCGACGCCGATACTGTCATTAAAGGCGTACTGGATGGTGTTGGAGTGCCCTAGTGGCGAAGCTGGACCACATTCCCGAAGAAGTATCGCCGGTCAGCATCACGCAGGCAGGGCTGATACGACTTAGCGGGCCTGCGAGGGCCATTGCACTGGACGTGTTGCGCGTTAATTCGCTGCAGACCGGCGCCTACGTCTCGCATTTTCGCGGACGAGGCATGGAGTTCGACGAGTCACGGCCGTACCAGCCCGGCGACGATCCGCGCAGCATCGACTGGCGCGTCACGGCGCGAAGCACGGAGGCCTACACAAAGCTGTTTCGCGAGGAACGCGAACGGCCTGTACTGGTCGTTGTCGACCTTCGTTCGACGATGCATTTTGCGACACGAGGTTGCTTCAAGTCGGTGAATGGCAGCCGTGCTGCCGCGCTCGTTGCCTGGGCGGCGCACCATCGCGGCGACCGGCTCGGGGGGATTATCTTCGGCGATACGACGCATCGAGAGCTCAAGCCGAGGCTGGGTCGGCGGGCGGCGCTGCGGTTTGTGCACGAACTGGTCGGCCACCGCGACTGGCAGCCGCCGGAGGCTGCGGCCACGGACGGCGCCGAGGCATTCACCCAGGCATTGTCATCGCTGCGTCGTGTGGCACGACCCGGCAGCCTCGTCGTTGTCATCAGCGACTTCAAGGGTTTTACGCGCGGCGCCCAGTCGTACTTGTCCAGCGTGGCGCGGCACAACGAGGTGTTGGCTGTATTCCTCAACGATCCGCTCGAACAAGACCTGCCGCCGCCGGGTCGTTATCGACTGGTGTCACCGAATGACGAACTGGCTATCGACACCGGTGCGCCTGGCGCGCGACGCGATTATCACAACGCATTCGAACAACGAAAGACTGAGCTTGAGGTGTTCTGCCAGCGCTACGGCATTCACCTGATGCCACTGTCGACGGACGACGATCCGGTCAGCGCGCTGCAGCAGGCCCTCGGTCGGAGGTCGCGCTAGTGTCCTGCCCCACAAGTTCATATGATTTCAGAGCCTCTGAGAAGCGCCGCTGCAAGGCACGTTTCGAAGGCAATATCGCGACTATTGGCGAGTTGCGCAACGCTACAGTGGCGCTTTTTGCAGGCTCACGACGGGCGCGACCTGCCTTGCCAAAAGCCTTGAACAACCGCGCTGAAACACTACGAATTTGTGGGGCAGGACACTAAATGGATGAGACGGCGCTGCCGCTGAGAGACCTGCACCTGCCGGATCCGGTCGGCTGGTGGCCACTGGCACCTGGCTGGTGGTTCATCCTGTTGCTGGTCGCAGGCGGACTCGTCTACCTCGCCTGGCTGGCCTTGAAAAAGTGGCGCCACAATGCGCCGCGCCGCTTTGCCCTGCGGCAACTCGCGCGCTACGAGATCGAATATCTTCAGCACCGCAACCCGGTGACGCTGGGCCAGCAACTATCGGAGCTGTTACGACGGGGCATGCTGGCCTACGCACCGCGGGCCAATGTGGCAGGCCTCACGGGCGATGCATGGCTGCAATGGCTTGATAGTGGCATGGGGCTGCCGTATTTCCATACGGAGGGCGGCAAGAGTCTGCTCGAGCTCCCGTATCGAAATCCGGACGGCGATTTTTCTGACGTCGATATCGATGCGCTGTTGTCGGCCGTGCGGATGCGCCTGGGCACACCGTTGCGAGGGTCCGCCTGATGTGGTCGCTGGCCTGGCCATGGGCGCTGCTTGCACTGCCGCTGCCGTGGATCGCGCGTGCGCTGTTGCCGCAGGCACGAGGTCTGTCGCAGGCGGGCCTCCGGGTACCGACGCTCAGCAGTTTTGAGACACTCAAAGATCGCTCCGGTGCGGAACAGTTGCTCAATTGGCGCTTCTGGGTTGCCGTTATTGCCTGGTTGCTTCTGGTCCTGGCCGCGGCTCGGCCCGAACGCATCGGTGAAGAACTGGATGTGCCGGTGTCCGGGCGAAACCTGATGCTGGCTGTCGACCTGTCAGGCAGCATGGATCAAAAGGACTTTGAACTGGGCAATCGTCGCGTCGATCGCCTGACAGCGACCAAAGCGGTTGCCAGCGACTTTATCGCGCGCCGCGAGGGCGATCGTATCGGGTTGATCCTGTTCGGCGAGCGCGCCTACCTGCAAGTGCCGCTAACGCTGGACCGTGAAACCGTCAACGTCCTGCTCATGGAAGCGTTTATTGGGCTCGCCGGCGAGAAGACGGCCATTGGTGATGCCATCACGCTGGCCGTGCGCCGCGTGTACGAGCAGCCGGACGATGCGGGCGACCAGGTACTGGTGCTGCTGACCGACGGTGCCAATACGGCCGGCGAAGTCGAGCCACTCAAAGCCGCTGAGTTGGCGCAGCAGGTGGGCTTGCGCATCTATACAATTGGCATCGGGGCTGAGCAGCTCGAGGTCGCGTCACTTATCGGTGGTCGGCGGCGTATCAATCCTTCGGCGGATCTCGACGAAGCCACGTTGACGCAGATCGCCGAACTGACCGGTGGCCGCTATTTCCGGGCGACCGATACGGCAAGCTTGCAGGACATATATCGACTGGTTGATGAGCTCGAACCGGTGGAAGAGCCGGAGTCGGGTTTTCGGCCGGTCAAGTCGCTGTTCTTCTGGCCACTCGGCGGCGCCTTCGTACTGGTCGTCATGATGAGTGTGATCAGTCTTTTGCTGCGCCTCCTGCGCCGGCGACCCGCGGGAGCAAGCGTCAATGCTGGCTGACTTCCAATGGCTGCGTCCGGCCTGGCTACTTGCTGTGCCGCTCGTTATGTTGGTCGCCGCGCTGCTGGGTCGTGGTCGGCTGGGGTCGGGCAACTGGCACGATGTGATCGATACGGCCCTGATGCCGCACGTGTTGTCCCGAGCGCCCGGGCGCGGCACGGACTATCGCTGGTGGTTGCTGGGCCTTGGTGGCGTGCTGGCGGCAGTGGCACTCGCGGGTCCGGCCTGGGAGCGGATCGAACAGCCGGTGTTTCGTGCCGAGCAGGCGCTGGTCGTTGCACTGGACCTGTCGAGGTCGATGGATGCGCAGGACATTTCGCCCAGCCGAATTGCACGCGCTCGTCTGAAGATTCTCGACATCCTCGAACGACGCAAGAGTGGGCAGACGGCACTCGTCGTTTATACGGCCAATGCGTTCACTGTTACGCCGTTGACCACGGACACCGACACGGTTGCCGCTCTTGTTAACAGCCTGAGTACCGAGATCATGCCGAGTCGCGGTAGCTACCCTGAAGTCGCGATAAGAAAAGGCGTGCAGCTGCTGGAGCAGGCGGGCGTTGTTTACGGCGAGGTTTTGTTGATTACAGACGGCGGTTCGTCGCCGGCGGCAGAAAAGGCCGCACGCAACCTCAAGGGCGCCGGTTACTCCCTGTCCGTTCTCGGTGTCGGTACGACCGATGGTGCGCCAATACCGCGAGCGTCGGGCGGTTTCGTGACTGACAACCGCGGCAAAATCGCGGTGCCGCGACTGGAGGAGACGGGATTGCGCAAGCTGTCGGTTGCAGGCGGCGGTCGTTTCACGGTGTTATCAACAGATAATCGCGATCTCGACATCCTTCTTTCCGGCGAGCTGACGTCGGCTGCAGCCTCGGCTACTGATGAGTCACTCGCGACAGACCGGTGGCGCGAAGAGGGGCCATGGCTCGTGCTACTGCTGTTGCCGATAGCGGCACTCGCGTTCAGGCGAGGTTGGGTACTGGTCTTGCTGGTCTTCGTGTTACCGATGCCACAGCCGGCAGAGGCATCGCTCTGGGACGACCTGTGGCAAAACAAAGATCAGCAGGCGCTGAAATGGCTTGAAGAAGGCAGTCCGGAAGATGCCGCGGCGCTGTTCGAGGACACGGAGTGGCGCGCCGTTGCGCGTTATCGTGCCAAGGATTACGCGGGAAGCGCGGCGGAGTTCGCGGAACGTGGCGACGTGCGAAATCTCTACAACCTCGGCAACGCAATGGCATTTCAGGGCGAACTGGATGCGGCGATCGATGCTTACGAACAGGTTCTCGAAATGGAACCGGATAATGAGGATGCTGCGTACAACCTCGACTTGGTGAAGAACCTGCAGCACGAGCAGCAGCAACAACAGCAGCAAGAGCAGGGTGACGACCAACAGTCGAGCGAAAACCCGGGCGGCGAGGGTGAACAATCGGACTCCGAGAGTCAGCCGGATGAGGAGGGCGCCGACGGCACGTCGCAGTCCGACAGTGAATCCGAAGAAGGTGACTCGCCGCAGCGTGGCGATGAAGAGATGAGTGACGAAGACCTCGAGGCGCTGCAGCAGGAACTACAGCGAGCCGCAGAGGAAGCGCAGCCGGGCGAACAGCCGCAGCAGATGTCCGAGGCGGAACTTGCCGAGTTGCGTCAGCAACAGGAGCAACAGCAGGCGATGGAGCAGTGGTTGCGACGCATTCCCGACGATCCGGGTGGCTTGCTGCGGCGAAAGTTCCGGCACCAATATCAGCGTTCGGGTAAAGATCAGGATGGCAACGACGTCTGGCCCGATGATGAGGTACAACCGTGGTAATGCAGATGAGAAACTGGCTGAAGGAAATAGCGCTGGCCGCGCTGATCGTCG
This sequence comes from uncultured Woeseiaceae bacterium, assembly GCA_964440945.1. GTDB lineage: Bacteria > Pseudomonadota > Gammaproteobacteria > Steroidobacterales > Woeseiaceae > UBA1847. The sequence continues at coordinate 3,496 of CAYTTZ010000031.1, read as the reverse complement.
CTGTAAGCACCTCGAGTGCGGCGGCGGCCGTTCGTGCGAGCGTCGACCGGCCATCGGTCGACCTCAACGAATCGTTCATGCTTGAGGTCACGGTCGATTCGAACACCGACCTGGAGCCTGACCTGACCGTGCTGGATGAGAACTTCTATGTCGGCCAGGTCAGCCAGCTGAGCAATACGTCCATATTCAACGGCGAGATACGTCGCAGCCGTACCTGGACCATCGCGCTGATGCCGAAGAGCACGGGCGCGCAGGAAATTCCGGCGATCAGCATCGGCAATGAAAGAAGTGCGCCTGTTCGAATCAATGTCAACGAGCCATCAAACGAACCACCGGGCGAGGCAGACGTGTTCGTTGCGAGCGAGGTCGATCAGGACGAGACCTATGTTCAGGCGCAGATCCTCTACCGCATCAAGGTGTATCGTGCCGTTGCCACGCGGCAGCCGGCGCTGCGTGAGCCGACAATCAGCGGCGCCGAGGTGCTGGTAGAGCTTGCCGGCGACGAACGCAGCTACGAGTCGATCCTTAACGGCAAAGCCTATAACGTCGTCGAGCGAGTCATCGCGATATACCCGCAGGAGAGCGGCGAGATATCGATTTCGCCGGCGCGCTTCGAAGCGCGCGTATTGCGCAGTGGCCGAATTACGGGCCGCAAGGTCTTCGAGTCCGATACGCATACGGTTACAGTCCTTCCGATCCCGGCGCCGCCCGCTAATTACCCAAATGCTGTCTGGCTACCGGCACGTGACGTGCAGCTCAGTGAGGAGTGGTCGCGTGAACCGGACCGTATCAACGCCGGTGAGCCGGTGACGCGGCGCGTAACGATTTCTGCGCTTGGGCAGATCGAAACCCAGATTCCGGTGATCGAACCACCACTGATCGACGGCCTGAACGTCTACGAAGATAAGCCGGAGCTCAGTCGCCGTATCGAGGCAGACGGTATTCGCGGCATTCGCAAGGATCAGTACGCCATGATTGGCGTTATCGGTGGTGACATAGAGTTACCTGAGCTGTTGGTTCCCTGGTGGAATATCGACACGGCTGAGTGGCGCGTCGCGCGGCTTCCCGCACGCACGATCACGATAAAGGCGGACACAGTGGCGCCTGTGGCTCCGCCCGTTGCACAGGCGATGCCCGAGTCGGCCGCCATAGATACAGCGCCCGAACTTAAGCTGGTGCCCGATGGATTCTGGCAGCGCGCCAGCCAGCTGCTGGCCGCAGCCTGGCTGCTCACGATTCTCGCCTGGTGGTGGTCGTCCCGTGATCGCAAACGAATACCTCGAGAGCCGGAGCCGCCGCCGCTTTACAAGCAACAGGCGAAATTCGTGAAGACCGCTCGCAAGGCAGCTTTGGCTGGCGACGACGCAGCACTGCGTGCTGCTTTGCTCGAGTGGGGGCGATTGCAATGGCCCGACGACGCGCCACGCAGCCTCGGCGCGCTGGCAACGCGGCTCGCCGACCCGCTCTCAGGCGAACTCAGGAAATTGTCCAAAGCGAGCTACGGACCAGAGGGCGGCGAGTGGGATCGCGATGCGCTGGCGAAAGCGCTAAGGTCGATCGTGACCTTGAAAGATGCTGCCGATTCGCGCGACCAGGATGCGCTGCCGCCGTTAATGCCGCCAGCCGTCTGATCGCGGAAATCCGCCGTGTCTCATCATCTTGGCATTCGAGCTTCTGCGTTCGGCCATTAGCGTTCGTTCGAGTCTTTCGAACGAGACGGCCAACTCACCTTCATAACCACGAAGAGTAAGAGCGTCGCAATCGCTGTGACGATGCTGACAGGTATGTTGCCGTCAATAAGCAATATCGCCAGGGAAGCAAGGAACGTGCAAGCGACTACGGTCGCTCCCGCAAATCTCGTCTTTTTCAAGGGCAGCAAGATACCGCCAATCAGCTGAGCCGTCCCGAAAGCAATGAGCATTGGGCCGGAAAATCCGTACCGACCAAAAAAATCGACATCATTCTGCATCAATGTAATTTTCGCAAAGCCGGAGGCAACGGCCAGAACTGTCAGTACGGCCAATAATATTGAGAATCCTATTTTCATGTCGTTATTCGATTCCTTTGCGACGTCAGTAGTCGCCTGTTCTGATGGAAGCCGAACGCCCGCCCTGGGTCATTAGCAGCCAGTTGTCAGTTTATCACCTGGCCGGCTGCTCACAGCCAGAAGCGGCCGTCAATGCTAAGGTTGCCATGCTCTCTTCCCTACGCCGAATGAATGCAATTCAGGAGGAACTGCATAGTGTTTTCAATGCGAATCAGAAAATCATATAAATTTGTAGGCTTGCTCATACTATCGCTTCTAGCGGTATTCGTATTTGACCAGCTTCTAGTGAAGGCCGAGCGAATGAACGCCGATATCATCAGCTTGCACCTGACGTTTGAAGAACATGATAGAGGCGTTTGGACTGTTGTGTTTAGCCCGGATGGTAAATTGGTCGCAAGCTCCGGTATCGATCCTGGCGTTAAAATCTGGCGACGAAGTGATGGGATGGTTACCCAAAGCCTGGGACATCCGCACGGTGTACCCGCGCTGGCCTTTAGTCCAGATGGCGAGCACGTTGCAACTGGCAGCTATGACGGTTTCGTTAGGGTATGGAGAATATCGGATGGCCAACTAGTCACAACATCACTCGTGCATGACGGCACAGTCTGGGGCCTGACATTTAGCCCTGACGGCCAGACTATTGCCAGCGGCAGTATCGGCGGAGCTGTCAGGCTATGGAATACATCAAGCGATCAGGTGCGCTCACTGGTCGGACACGAGTACGGCGATGTCTGGTCGTTGGCGTTTAGCCCTGACGGCAGTACTTTGGCTAGTGCCGGTCATGATCACCTGGTAAAAATCTGGGATGTTGCGACCGGCAGCGCAATTCACGATATCGATGGACATTCAGAGGCTATCGTGTCCGTGGCCTACAGTCCGGACGGAAAACTATTTGCGAGTGGTAGCGATGACAAATCAGTGAAGCTTTGGGATGCGACTGACTGGAGCCTGATTAGGAGCCTCCGCGGTAAATCAGAATGTGTCTATGGAGTCGCATTCAGCCCTGATGGAAACAGACTGATCAGCGGCAGCAGAGACAAGAAAGCATTAGGAGAATTTCTCCAATACCAATTCGGATATACAGGCTTGTCCAATGGCATTACCGTGCGACTGTGGGACGTCGGATCCGGTGAGTTATTGCAATCGTTGAGTGATCATACCAATGATGTAAATAGTGTCGCCTATAGTGCAGACGGCAATTTTATTGCCAGCGCCAGTGAAGATGCGACTGTCAAAGTCTGGCGGTTGTCTCAATAAACAGGCAGTCCGATCGGCAGTGCAGAGGGGCGAACATCAACGTCCACTTTGGTTACTAGGGGTCGTTCGCTAATTTATCACCTGGGCGACTACTTACGGCCAGATATAGGTGTTCCGTCCTGCTTTCAGCGATAGTAGTTGCAGCTGACAGGTAGCTGTCAGTGAAGGCGGGACATGCACCTGCGGATTACG
>CAYTTZ010000030.1:13515-21185 GCA_964440945.1 uncultured Woeseiaceae bacterium | reverse complement strand
GCGGCCATGCTCACCGAACCAGCTCAGCACGCGATCGCTAAAATCAGTCAACGTGCAGGACCTGCTCGGCTGAGAGTTCCTGTGCTATCGCTGAAATCAGTCAAAGTGAAGGACCTGCTCGGCTGAAAGTCCCTGGGCGATCTCTTCTATCCTGTCGATGGCGTCGCCGCCATTATTCCTGAACTTCCGTTTAATCAGGTACGGCCCGATGCCGGGCGGCACCCAGAAGTCGGGCTCCATCAGCAGGTTGTAGATAACGACGGTGCCACCACCTTCGGCAACGAACGTCCAGGTTTCATTGCTCATCCTGAAGTCGCTGACCGCGGGGTTCGCAACAGCGCGCAGCTCCTCGTTGAGTTCCAATTCAACAAGGCCCTGGCGCACAAACGACTTGCAGAAAAACAGCACGCAACCCTCGTTGCGCACGTAGTATCCGAGTCGTCCGTCTTCGTCGGCCGCAATATCGTGCGACTCAACAATGGCGCTGGAAAATTGCGTCGACAGGTCCCATTGCCGGAACACCTCAAAGACCTGCGCCACCGAGGCATCGAACCAGACCTCCGAAGTAACGGCATAGCGACCTTTGTCGTGCTCGACATCGATGTCGCGCAGTTCAGCTGCAAAGGTCGAGTCCATCATCAATAAGGTCGCCAGCAACGGCCATGCCGCGTGCCTCATCGTTTGAACAAGTCCTTCAGCTTGTCTTTCACCTGGTCCTCTACGCTCTCTTCCTCGGGCGCTGCTTCTGGTTCACCCTCTGCAGGCGGCTCACCCTCTGCAGGCGGCTCACCCTCGGCCGGAGGCTCACCGTCTGCGGGCGGCGCTTCTTCCTTGTCGCCGCCCAAGAGGCTATCGAACAGCAGGTCCTTGAGTTCTTTTTCAACCTGCTTCTTCAGCAGCTTCTCGATATCGGGCTTCACGCTTGGTGAACTGATGGGGCCGGTGATCTTTAGTGGAATGACCGCCTCGGTGAAATCGGCGAGCTCTTCCTCCGATACATCCTCCAGGCCGTCCGGTCGCTCCAGCACGCGTGCGACCAGGCTGTAGTTGACGGTCGCTGCGGCGAGGTCGACATTGCCGCTGCCACTCAGGCGCATGAACGGCAGTTCGGCTGCCAGGTCATCGTTGCGCATAACGCCGTCGGTTACGACACCGCTGGCACTGACCGAACTGAAGCTCGTGCGCGGCGGCAAACTGGGTTCTGGCGCCTCCCCTCCCTTCAGCAACGCTCGAGCACGGCGCATTTCGTACCAGATATCCGTGCCCTCGTAAGCACCGTCGTTAAGCTCAAACGACATGTTCCCGCCGAGGCTCTTCTGCACGGCCGTCATGTCATTGCCACGACCGCTGAGATTGAATTGCCCGCCGATCGTGCCGGTAATGTTGTCCTTCTTGAACATGGCCTTCGCGAGATTGGCCAGGTTGACGCCCTCCACCTTCTCATTAACCGAAAGCACCGGCGTCTTGCCTGACGCATCGATACGCACGTCGCCGCTGTAGCTGCCACCGAAAAGATCGGCTGATATGGGGTTGAGTCGCAGGCGGCCGTCGGCCACGTTCAGACCAAGCACCACATTCTCGAACACCATGTCGCCAAGCGATGCGGCCTTCAGTCGCAGATCACCACGCGCGTTGAACGCACGAACCAGGTCAACGGGAATCTCAACGGGTACCGACTCGCCCGTGCCACCTTCGGACGTCGCTTCGGCCGGTTCCATGTAGCGCGCAAGGTCGATCCTGTCAGCGTCGAGATTGAAAGCGTACCTGCCGCTGCTGCTGCGCGGTGCCGAGAGGGTGCCCTTGAGCGTCGTGTCGTCAAGCTTGATGGTCAGGTTGCTTAGCTGGATAGCTTTCGTCGTTACCACGGCGTTTGCATCTATGATGAGCTTGCTCAGGGCCACGGGGTCGGCGGTTTCCGGCGCTTCGATATCGAGCAGCGTCATGAGGCTTCGTGGCGAGAAAGCGTCAACCTGGATGCTGGCCTTCGGCAGAATTGAACCCGCGTACGAGAATGGCTCGACATCAGCCTGCATCTCTATGCCGAGGATCTTCAGCTCCAGCGGTTGCACCGTTGCCGTCTCATCTTTCGTGCGAATCTCGATGCCCGGGGTTTCGAACTCCAGGCGCGTCGGCGAGGCCACGATGCCCTCGATAACACCGGCGATGGTTAGGCCATCGAAAACAACCAGGCCCTCTTTCAGGTTAAAGGAGACCACGGTATCCAGCTCGATGCTGCCACTGACACCGTCCGGTTGCATGTCAAACAGGAACGAGCCCTTTGCGGGCACCGGCCGGCCGTCGCCGGAGACGGCGCCAACCTGCATATTCATGTCGCTAAATTTGTAACTTTCGCCGGACTGTCCGTCCCGGTAGGTAATTGTCGTATTGCTGACATCGACACCCGATATTTCGAACGCCGCCGCACCGTCGCCCTGCTCTTCAGTCTCCGCCGCGTCCTCACCTGCAACAAGATCATCCCAGTTGCTGCGCCCCCTGGCGTCGACGGCCAGGTTGAGTGTCAAAGTCTCGAGTTCCGCCGTATCGATAGCAATCTCCTGGCGCAGGATCATCGGCAGGAGGCGAATGCTGAGCTTCGCCCGGTCAAACTGCGCGAACGGCTCGTCGCCGAAGCCCGGCGCATTACCCAGCGTCGTGCGTCCTACCTCGATGGCGAACCAGGGGAACAACTGCAGCGACACGTCACCTTCTATGACCAACTCTCGCCCGGTCCTCTTGGTGACCGCGGCGGCGGCGTCATCGCGGAAATCGTTCGCATCGAAGAACAGCAGGAAGAACACGGCTCCGATGACGAAAACAGTGACCAGCGCAAGGATTAACCCCACGACGATTTTGGTAGCTCGGCTCATTGACAGGCCCTTGATTAGCGAACAGCTAAGGGTATCAAACTGGGCCCGATCGCGTCGTTTTCAAGCCCGCAGCGAGGGGCTCCCAGACGCAAAGGGCCGGGTCACCAACAGTGACCCGGCCCTTGATACTTAGGTCTTAGCGGCGACCGCTAGTCACGGCAAAGGCTGACGCCGCCGTTCATCGTGGAAATATCGATCCGGCCGTTGCCGCCGCCTTCCGTGAAGCTCAGGCCCCATCCCGGGGCGTACTTGCTGGTGCGCTTCGCGTCGGGGCCAAAACAGTTGTCAATCCGGCCGTTGAACGTGCTCACATCGATGCGCGCAGAAACATCACCCGCGAGCTCTATGTCAACGTCGCCATTAACGGTCTCAGCCGAGAGCCTGCCATCCTTCTGAAGCTCCGCGTGGAATATCAGTTCTCCGTTTACCGCGCTGAAATCAACCCGGCTGAACGAACCTTCGTCGATAACGATATCGCCGGTCACCGATTCTGTGCTGACCTTGCCGGCCATACGAAACAGCGTTACGTCACCGGATACCGTGCTGGCGCGTACTTCGCCGTCGATCCGGTTGCCACTCACCTCGACGTCGCCGCTCACCGATTCTGCCGAGACATCGCCCCCGGTTGATTCCGTATCAACGTCACCACTGACCGTGTGCAGGCGCTGCTCGCCGCGCACATCGGAAACCTCTATGTCGGCACTGACAGCGCCAACGTCGATGGAGCTTTGCTCCGGAACGCTGATGCGCAAATCACTTTCGATCCCTCGTGAGTGGTGTCGTGGAACCTTGACCTGGATTATTATTTTGTCGCCATCACGTTCGAATACGAGCTCCTCGACACTCTTTCCCAGGGTGCCGGTTACTTCGACTTCGTCGCGCGACCAGCCGTTGACTTCCACGGAGCCGGAAATGTTGCTGATATCAACGTGCCCGTCGGGCGCCGCATCCATTATCCGGTCGACTTCCTGGTCCGCGCTTGCTGGCAGGGCAAGCAGTAAACCAGCAGCAACTGTGATTAGTTTCTTCATCATCATTCTCTCTGTTGTCATCTATGTCCGGTTGGCAAGCCACGGGGCCACCTAGACGTCATTCCTCATCATTACGTTTCTTGTCAGGCCACCCACCCGTCGAAGCACCGAGAGTTCTTCGCGGTAAGCCATCAGTAGCTTGGCTTGCAACAAAGCACTATCAGGTTGTTCGACGAGTGCCTGGTTGATATCGAAGATTGCCTGGTTGACCTGCTCCAGGCTCTTCTCTACCTCGGCTCGCGATTCCGAAGACAGTCGCGCCAGCTCCTCGTCGAACCGGGCGGTGAGCGAGTCGCGCGCATCCTGGAAATCGGGGCCCAGGTTGTATCGGCCACCAAATGCCGTCTGTTCGAACAACAGCTCCGGCGTTATCTGCGCAACGGGCCCCTGCTGGTCCTTTACCGTGATGTAGGTTATCGCGGAGGATGCACCGATCAGCAACACGACCGCCGCTGCCTGGGCGAACATGGGCACCCATCGCGGACGCTTCGGCGCCTGGATGGCCTCTTCAATGCCCGGCCACAGGTCCCGCTTCGGCGCAACCTCCGTGGCGAGGCCCTTGGCGGCCAGTATCAGTTTGTCGTCCTTCATCTCGTTCATGCCTCGTATCCCTGCTTCTTCAGCTGCTGGCTCAGCAACCGGCGCGCGCGATGTAGCTGCGCTTTGCTCGTGCCTTCCGCGATGCCCAGCATGCTGCCGGTCTCGTTATGGCTGTACCCGTACACAGCATGCAAAACAAACACGTGCCGTGCGCCGGACGGAAGACGGCCGACCGCCTCCGACAAATCGCGCAACTCGGCCCCTTCGTCGGCAACAAAGGTCTGTGCCGATGTATCCGAGACAGCCTGGATCCTGTCCTGCTCGCGCTTCGACTTTCGCATTCGACCCAGCACCGTGTTGACGGCGACGCGATGCAGCCACGTCGAAAATGCGCTGTCGCCGCGGAACTTTGTGAGTTGCTTCCAGGCCTGAATGAAAGCCTCCTGTGTGCAGTCTTCCGCTTCGCTGACATTCTTGGTCATCCTCAGGCAAAGCCCGTAAACCTTGTCCACATGCATTCGATAAAGCGATTCAAACGCTTTGGCATCGGACCGCTGGGCCAGGCGTATGCACGCGGCCTCATCAGCGACTGAGTCTGAGCTGGTTGTAACCATCGGCTGACTATAGTCGTTGCTGTTAGCGGTCAAAAGCGCTGCCAAGTGCTTTTTCTCCCTTTATCTTGACCTTTGGATGCCGGAAGTCCCGGAATGGTTTGAAAAATCGCACACGATACGGCTAAAAAAAACCGTCAAGCGACTGTCTTTGCTGGCTATTCTGGTATTATGCGTCTGGCCCGAAACGACTGATGCCGATTCCCGGCTCAACTGAAAAACGAAAATAATATATGCCACCTACAGTTGCTTGTCCGTTTTCAGCACAACCTGAAAAAACTACGGGTAAGTTGCCACCAGCGGTTTCAGCGTCCTGATGTCCGGGCACTCGATCCTCTACCTGGGCCGAGGTGAATTCGCCACCGACTACCTCAGCGAGCTGGAAACCCTGCCTTGCTGCACCATGCTCACGCGCAACGCCGCCCTGAAGCTGCCGGAAGATGCCGCTTTCATCGTTGACATCGTGTTGCTGGAGATCGGACCGACGATCGCGCAGTCCGGCCAGTCGCTCAGCAGCGTTATTCAGTCGCTCAAGCCGTACCCGGTCGTCGCGCTCACACAAAAAGAACATGAACATCGAGGTATTGCCGCGGTAGCCGCCGGCGCCGAGGCCTACATCTGCGTCGATGACATTGCGGTCGACGACCAGGACGCCATTCTCGATCACGCGGTGCAGCGCAGCCACCTCAAGCGCCGGCTGTCTGAGACGGACATGACGGTATTGTCGATCCTGGGCGACATCAACGACGGTGTGATTGTTGTCGACAAGGACGGCCATGTTCTCGACATCAATCCAGCTGCTCGCAGCATTCTCGGCCTCGCGCCGCGCGCCCAACCGGATACCGCCTGGGGACAGACCTTTTGCTGCGTCGACGAGAATGGTGATAACTACCCCAACTCATCGGCCCTGCCGCTGGTGCGTGCACGCAATGGCGAGAAGTTCGCTGGCCAGGTTGCCATTTACCGGACGAGCGAGCAGCCGGATTCGGTGCTGAGCCTCAACGGCCAGGGCTTGTTTGACGGCAATCGCGAGTTGATTGGTGGCGTCATCACGTTTCGGGATATTACCGAAATCACGCGCAAGACCAGCGCGCTCGAAAAACGCGCACAGTTCGACGATCTCACCGGCCTGGCGAACCGCAGCCTGTTCACAGAACAACTGACGCGCGCGGTCGGACGCAGTCAACGCAAGACGGCGCCGCTGGCGGTGCTGTTCATCGATCTCGACCGTTTCAAGTCTGTCAACGATACGCTCGGGCACGACATCGGTGATTCACTGCTTTGCGAGGTTGCAAAGCGTTTGAGTAGCAACGTGCGCGTCGGCGACTTCTGCGGTCGCTGGGGCGGCGACGAATTCCTGGTGTGCCTGGAGGACTTCGGTGAAGCCAGCAACGCGGCGGCGGCGGCGCAAAAACTGATGCTCGTGTTATCCGAGAAGTACGAGATCGGGGACAGCGAGGTTTACGCAACGCCGAGTATCGGTATCGCGCTGTATCCGGACTCTGGCGACAACGCCAAGCGCCTCATCAAGGCTGCGGACATCGCCATGTACGAAGCGAAAAAGCGCGGCGGCGATCGCTTCCAATACTATTCCAGCGCACTCAATAACAAGCTCGAGCAACACGAGGAACTCGAGCTCGGTCTCAGGCATGCGCTGGTTCGCGACGAGTTCGTGCTGCATTACCAGCCGCGCATTGATGTCTCCAGCGGTCGCCTTATCGGACTCGAAGCGCTGCTGCGTTGGCAGCATCCGCGTTTCGGCCTGCTGGGACCTGCGCGTTTCCTGCCAATTCTCGAGAGCAGCGGACTGATTCACTCAGCCGGCGAATGGGCGATAGCGACAGTTTTCCGTCAGCTTGCCGCGTGGCAACGACATTTCGAATTGCCGGACCTTTCGATCGCCATCAACCTGTCGCCGCAACAGCTGATGCACAACCGCATCGTTCAGGCTGTAAAGAAATCACTCTCGGATACGATGCTGGATCCTGGCTGCGTCGAGTTCGAGATCAGCGACGGCGATATCGTCCACAAACGCAGCGGCGAGCTCGAGACACTGCGCGCACTGCGCAAGCTCGGTGTACGCATTTCGCTCGACCATTTCGGCACGCGCGATGTTTCCTTCGAGGCCCTGGACAACGGTTTCATCGATAGCTTTGTTCTCGACCAGACCCTGATTTCGGATGTCGGCGAGAACAACAGTCACCAGCGCATCGTGCGCGCCGCAATTGCTATGGCGCAGGGCCTTGATATTGAGGTGGCTGCCGAAGGCGTCGAGACGATGACGCAGCTTGAATTCCTGAAGAGCTGCAACTGTGATCTCGCACAGGGTTTTCTGATCAGCAAACCCATGCAACCGGAAAAAGTCTCCGCGATCCTGCGCAGCGAAATTGCGGGCACCAGCCTTCTTGCCCGCGGTATGCCGTAGGCGACGTTCAGCGGTCACGGCTAATGGGCCATTCTTTCCGGGCGCGACGTACTGCCACGGCCAATGGGCCACTCCTACCGATTCTTTCCGAACGCGACGTACTGCCACGGCCAATGGGCCGCTCTTACCGATTCTTTCCGAGCGCGACGTACTGTCGCGGCCAATGGGCCGCTCTTACCGATTCTTTCCGAGCGCG
>CAYTTZ010000030.1:6286-13415 GCA_964440945.1 uncultured Woeseiaceae bacterium | reverse complement strand
CGCTCTTACCGATTCTTTCCGAGCGCGACGTACTGTCGCGGCCAATGGGCCGCTCCTACCGATTCTTTCCGAGGTCCGCTGCAGGGTCCGCTGTCATGTCGTTCTTGTAGGAGCGGCCCTCCCCATTCGGGGACAATGCCAGGCCGCGAAGCGACAGCGGCGGTCGTCAGACCGCTATTTATGAATCAGCAGGCGTGCTGCATTTCCAGCACGCCGCAAACTGTCCTTCGTTGTCCTCGCCGCAACGCTTGCAGCGCCAGCCGGGGCCCGGAATTTCTGTCTCGACCGACGTGATCAGCTGGGTCGCGCGATCGAAGTCGAGATCGTTGACCACCCAGATTTCCGGCCATGTTTCGACAAACGGCATCTCGCCGATGATAGAGCCGAGATATTCGTTACGAATCTGAGTGCGAATGCCTTCGGCCTCAAGCAGGTTCTTATAGTGATTGATCGTGATCAGCGATTCCGACGATGTGAGTTTTTTCATTTTCCGATCAGCGATTGCAGAAAAGGCGTCGGATCTTCGCCCCGTTCGAGCACCTCGACAAGCGCGGAACCAACGATGGCACCGGCAGCGTGCTCGCCTACCGCGGCGACGTCGTCGGGCGAACGAATGCCAAAGCCGGCACAAACCGGCAACGCGGAAACGCTCGAGACCTTGTCGAGATATTCGGCCAGGTCGGCCGGGAGGGACGTATCGCCACCGGTTATGCCGGTGATGGTTACAGCGTAGACGAACCCGCGCGACGCATCGGATAACTTCTTCAGCCGTTGGTGTGGAGTTGCCGGCGTCACCAGCTGAATGAGGCCCAGGCCCTTCGCTTCAAGCGCTGCACGAAGCTCATCGCTTTCTTCGAACGGCAGGTCCGGCACGATAAAACCGCACACGCCGGCAGCAAGCGCTCTTGCAGCGAGTTCGTCATAGCCGAACGCCAGCAGCGGGTTGAGGTAGGACATCATTACGAGCGGCGCATCGATCTGGCCTTTGGCCGAATCCAGCTGCTCGAAAATCCATTTCAGGCTGACACCTTTTTGCAGCGCCACGAAACTCGAACGCTGAATCGTCATGCCGTCCGCCATCGGGTCCGAAAAGGGAATGCCGAGTTCGACGACATCGCCAACCGCGGCAACCGACTTCAGCGTCTCGACGAAACTGCCAGGTTCCGGATAGCCCGCCGTAATGAACGGGATCAGACCGGTTCGGCCCGCTTCTTTCGCAGCATTGATCGCTGCACTTATGCGTTCATGCGCCTGCATGATTTCGAGTCCTTGCTGGGTACTTGGTCAGTGTCGGCATGTCCTTGTCACCGCGTCCTGAATTGCCGATCAGTATGCGGCTGCCGGGGTGCTGCTTCGCGTACTTCTGCGCCGCGGCAAATGCGTGTGACGTCTCAAGTGCCGTCAGTATGCCTTCGCTCGCACACAGCTCTTCCAGGGCTTCGAGCGCCTCGTCATCCGTCGCAGAAATATACTGTACGCGACCGGTCGCCTGCAGCAACGCATGTTCCGGCCCGACGCCGGAGTAGTCGAGGCCCGCGGAGATCGAGTGCGTCTCCTGCACCTGGCCATCGTCGTCCTGCAGAATAATCGTGTAAGAGCCCTGCAGGACGCCCGGCGTGCCGGTCGCAAGCGTGGCCGCGTTCTGTCCAAGGCCGTCACCGGTACCTCCTGCCTCGACACCGATAAGCTCTATGTCGTCACCCAGCAGCGGGTAGAACAGGCCGATGGCGTTGGAGCCGCCGCCGACGCAAGCAAAGGCAACATCCGGAAGGCCGCCGGCAAGATCGATCATCTGCTGGCGCGCTTCCTCACCAATCACCGACTGCAGTTCGCGGACAAGATACGGGTACGGGTGCGCACCAACCGCGGAACCGAGCAGGTAATAAATGCCTTCCGGATCCGTTACCCAGGTGCGGAGCGCCTCATCGATCGCCGCCCGCAGCGTTTTGTCACCGGACTCCACCGCTACAACCTCGGCGCCAAGACGGCGCATGCGATCGACGTTTGGCGACTGGCGCTCCATGTCCACGGCACCCATGTATACGCTGCAGGGTAAACCGACACGTGCACAAGCGGCAGCAGAGGCAACGCCGTGCTGACCCGCCCCGGTTTCTGCGATGACGCGTTTCGCACCAAGGCGTTTCGCGAGGATTGCCTGGCCAATCGCGTTGTTGATCTTGTGCGCGCCGGTATGTGCAAGATCTTCGCGCTTCAACCATACCTGTGCGCCCCAGCTTTCACTGAGTCGCGGCGCGAACGTCAGCGCCGTCGGGCGGCCGACCCACTCTTTCAGCTCCTTTCGAAACTCTGCCTGGAACGACGCTTCGTGCAAATGCTCGTGTACGCCCTGCTCGAGCCGTTCGAACGCGGGCACCAGCGTTTCCGGCACGTAACGACCACCGAACGGACCAAAGCGGCCGCGCTTGTCCGGCAGCTCGCCGCGAATCGCCGCGTCGAGCAAGGCCGCCGCCTCGTCGGCTTTCAGCAATGCACTCATAAAGTCTTCTCCGCGGCCCTTGCCGCACTAATGAATTCAGTTATCAGGTGTAAATCTTTCTGGCCCGGCGCCGATTCGAGGCCGCTGGAGGCATCAACACCGAACGGCCGCACCCTGCGTATTGCCTTTGCAACGTTGTCCGGATTGAGGCCGCCGGCAAGCACCATGTTGCCGCGACGCGCCAGCTCTGCGGCAGCGGACCAGTCTACTGTCTCGCCGTGACCGCTCTTTGGCCCTTCGTACACGTAGGTAGAGTCGCTATCCGGCACGGAGTTGCCTTCGCGATAAACCGGCCAGCGCTCGACTATCTCCGGTACCTCCAGGCTGTCGAAGTCTCGCGCGTCTGTCTGCAGTACGTCGGGCGCGAACTCTTTGAGCACGGCGAGCCATTCATCGTTGCTCGGATGCAGCATCACCGCGACGCGTTTTACCTGCGCCGGAACGTGCTCGCTGATCGAGCGTGCCAGCGCCGGCGTTACCTGCCGCGGCGATTCTGCAAACACGAAGCCAAGCGCGTCCGCGCCGGCCTCAACCGCATCGTCGACGTGGTGTTTCTCTCGCAGTCCGCAGACTTTTACCAGTACGCTCATGACGCAATCCCGCCGCTGCCCGCTGCACGCATCGCAGTGATGAGTGATGCCGGCTCGTCGCTTCGCATCAGCGCCGTTCCAACCAGCGCAGCACGGTAGCCATAGCCCGCGACCTTCGCCGCATCGGCCGCTACCTTGAGACCGCTCTCCGCGACACAGCGGGCCTGTGGCAACAGTGGCGCAAGCGCTGCAAGCCGTTCGCTGTCAACTTCCAGCGTGCGAAGGTTGCGCGTATTGACGCCGACCAGCAGCTGGCCCGTCTCAGCACGATCAGCGTCCTGGCTGTTCTCCAACAACTTCGAAGAGCGCGCCAGGTCGTCTTCATCAAAAGCCTCGAGCAACACGAACATGTTGTGCTGCCATGCCGCATCCAGCATTTCACGCAGCCGGGCATCCGGCAGCATCGTCGCAATCAGGAGTACGCCGCTGGCGCCGACTTTGCGCGCTTCGTGCACCTGCACGGCATCCACCAGGAAATCCTTGCGCATGACCGGCGTTCCCGGCACGGCCGCGGCAACCTCCTCAACGTGATCGAGATGACCGTCGAAGCGACTGGGCTCCGTGAGCACCGAAATCGCGAGCGCACCGCCTTCAGCGTAACGCTGCGCCTGCTCGACGCGATCGTGTGTTGCCGATTTAAGCGCGCCCTCCGCCGGCGACCGCTCCTTTATCTCGGCGATCACGTCGAACGAACCCGGCGCCAGTGATACCAGCGGCTTGTCGAAGTCCGCCGACGAAAACCGGCCGCTGACAGCGGCCGCTCGCTCGGCGCTTCCGGCTGCCATGCTTTGCAGGAAATCGCTCATCAGCTCTGGAAGTGTCCGGCCATCTTTTTCAGCAACGCTGCGGCGCGACCGTCGTCAATCGCGGCCGCCGCCTGCGTCACACCATCGATGGGGTCCTTCGCATCACCCTGCACCTCCAGCACCAGGGATACCCCCATCAGCAGCGCGTCCCGGTGCGCGCCCTGGTCTTCGCCGGTAAACACGCGGATCAACTCCTTCGCGTTATGGTCCGCATCACCACCTTCCAGGTCTGCAGGCTCGCAACGCTTGATGCCGTAGTCTTCGGGCGAACGCCGTGTTGCCTGCACCGATCCGGGGCGCACATCGTACAGCCAGAAATCACCCACCGGCGTGGCCTCATCCCAGCCAGGCTCGCCGTGCACGACAAACGCTCGCTCGATCGGCATACCGGCGAGCGCATCAGCCATCAACCTGGCCGCGTCCTTGCTGAAGGCGCCGATCAGCTGGAACGGCGGCGCCGCCGGGTTGGTCAGCGGCCCGAGAATATTGAATACCGTACGTACTGACAGCGCACCCCGAATTGGCACCACGGCCTTCATGGCCGGATGATAGGCGGGCGCAAACAGGAACGTGAAGTTGGTGGCCTCCAGGCAGCTGACGGCAGCGTCTTCGTGTAATGGCAGCGGCATTCCGAGACACTCCAGCATGTCGGCGCTGCCCGAACGGCTGGAGACAGAACGATTACCGTGCTTCACCACGCGCGCGCCGCAAGCGGCGGCTAACAGCCCGGTCCCGGTGGACAGGTTCAGGCTGCCGGAACCGTCACCACCGGTACCCACGGTATCGACGGTTGGAGCGCCGTCCGGTATGCGCGGATGCACGGCGAGTTCACGCATGGCCGTCGCAAAGCCGCGAATCTCGTCTGCCGTCTCGCCCTTTGCGCGCAGGCCGGCGAGCAGCGCACCGGCGAGCGCCGAGGGCAGGTCGCCATCGGCTAGCCTGTGCATCAGGTTGTAAGCCTGCTTCTCGGTGAGCGCGTGCCCGTCGAGCAGACCGTCAAGCAGCTGGCTGTATTCCTTGCTCATCGTCGACGATTCTCCTCTTAGGCCTTGCGCATGAAGTTGACCATCAACCGATCGCCCTCGGGCGTCAGCACGCTCTCGGGATGAAACTGCACGCCTTCGACCGGCAACGTCTTGTGGCGGACGCCCATGATCTCGCCCCGATCGGTTTGCGCCGTTATTACGAGCTCCTCCGGCAATGAATCCTGCTCAGCACACAGTGAGTGGTAGCGGCCGACCTCGAACGGTTGGGATATACCTTCGAATATTGACTGCCCGTCATGGCTCACCATCGAGGTCTTGCCGTGCATCAGTCGCTCTGCCCTGACGATCTCGCCGCTGTATGCCTGCACGATGCTCTGGTGGCCGAGACACACACCCAGCACGGGGATCTTGCCTGCAAAGGCCTTGATCATCGCCAGCGACACGCCGGCATCTTCCGGTCGTCCGGGACCCGGTGAAATCACGAGATGCGTTGGCGCCAGTGCCAGTGCCTCGTCTACGTTGATCGCGTCGTTACGGTAGACCATCACGTCCGCACCGTGCGCCGCGAAAGCCTGCACCAGGTTGTAAGTGAAAGAGTCGTAGTTGTCGATGAGCAGCATGCGCACCGCAGAAAAGTCCTGCTGTTCAGTCATTACAGGCCCTCCTCTGCCATTTCGAGTGCACGCCTCAAGATGGCGCTTTTCGCGAGCACTTCCTGATACTCCTTGGCCGGAACCGAGTCGGCAACGATACCGGCCCCTGCCTGAAAACTGTACTCGCCATTGGAGAACACCAGTGTGCGAATGGTAATGGCCTGGTCCATGTCTCCACTCAGGCCGAAATACCCCGCGGTTCCGGCGTACAAGCCGCGCCCGACCTGCTCCATCTCCTCGATGATCTGCATTGCCCTGACCTTGGGCGCACCGACCAGGGTACCGGCCGGAAAACTCGCGGCAAACAGGTCGAACTGATCGTAACCGTCGGCGAGGTCGCCCTGCACGCCACTGACGATGTGCATGACATGGCTGTAGCGCTCGATAGCCCTGTAAGGATCAACCCGGACGGAGCCCGCGCTCGCGACGCGTCCCAGGTCGTTGCGTGCGAGATCAACGAGCATCACGTGCTCGGCCGCCTCTTTCGGATCCGCAAGCAGCGCTGCCTCGTTCGCAACGTCTTCCTCTCGCGTGGCGCCACGCGGCAGAGTGCCGGCGATTGGCCGCAGTGACGCCTGGTTGTTGTTCAGTTTGACCAGCGCCTCGGGCGACGAGCCAACAACCTGCAGGTCATCGAAATCGAAGAAGAACATATACGGTGATGGATTAAGAAGACGCAGTGCACGGTAAACCTCAAATGGCGCGACGTCAGTCTTGCCCCGAAACAGGATGGACAACACGATCTGGTAAATGTCACCGGCAGCTATGTATTCCTTGCAGGCATCGACGCGCTGGGAAAACTCTTCTTCGGTCAGGCTTGCCTCTGCAGCAGAGATCGACACCTGCCGATCGTTCGCAGGTATGGGACCGCGCAGCTGTTCGATGACTTCGGCTCTCAAGCGCTGCCGCTCCTCTTCCGGGCCGTCATGCAGCAGTGCGACGCGACGTGTCAGGTGATCAAAAACCAGCAGCGAAACAGGTGCCACGAACGCGGCGTCCGGAACACTCGACTGCGCTTCGGTATCGTGCGGCAGTCGTTCAAACAGCCGGACCACGTCGTAACCAGATACGCCAACGAGACCTCCGGCAAACGGCAGGTCGTCAGCGGGTTCCGGTCGCGGCGCCATTTGCAGTACCTGGCGCAATACGTCGAGGTACTCATCCTTATCCGTCGGCCTGGGCTGCACCTTGCCGTCAACGCTCAGGGACGTCGCATCCATGCGCACCTCGACAGCATCGCCGAAACCGAGGAATGAATAGCGTCCCAGTCGCTCGCCACCTTCGACGCTCTCCAGCAGGAAGCGTGGCCGCATGGCCTTAAGCTTCAGGAAAGCCGATACCGGCGTATCCAGGTCGGCAGCTATGTCAAACGGTGCCTGCATAATTCACTCTCTAATCAACGTCGCTATCGCACACCTGTGTGCGCCGCGGCCTGTTGCCTGATGCCAACGCCGCTCTCGCACCTTCCGATGCTCCGCGGCATGTTTCCTAGCGCCAACGCCGCTCTCGCACATCCATGTGCTCCGCGGCATGTTTCCTAGCGCCAACGCCGCTCTCGCACATCCATGTGCTCCGCGGCATAAGGCCATCCATGGCC
>CAYTTZ010000030.1:0-6186 GCA_964440945.1 uncultured Woeseiaceae bacterium | reverse complement strand
GCCAACGCCGCTCTCGCACATCCATGTGCTCCGCGGCATAAGGCCATCCATGGCCAAAAAAAAGCCCATCCCTGTTTTCGGCAGAGACGGGCTTCTGGTCTTCTGTGCTCAGCTAATGGTTAGCCAGCCACCCCCTCTTTTGCGGGTAGCCACCACCAGTTATTTGCGCTCTGAGCATGCATGGGCCGAGTATTACCGTCGGCCCTGCGTTGCGTCAAGTGCCGCCGGACATAAGGCCCGATGCTAGAGGTCATACAGCACCGGAAGGATCAACGAGAACCCGACCCACATGATCAGTGTCAGCGGGATGCCTACGCGCAGGAAATCAGCAAACTTGTAGCCGCCAGCACTCATGACCAGCAGGTTGGTCTGATAGCCATACGGGGTCGCGAAGCTCATATTGGCGCCGAACAGCACAGCAAGGATGAACGGCTCCGGATCGACGCCGAGCTGCTGGGCAATGCTGATACCGATCGGCGTGCCGAGAGCCGCTGCGGCGTTATTTGACACAATGTTGGTCATTATTGTCATCAGCATCAGGAACGCGCTCAAAACGACAGGCGGAGGCAGCCCAAAGGCCGCGTCGACGAAGCTAACGGCGATAAAGTCGGCCATGCCGGTACCCCGCAGGGCCGTGCCAAGGGCCAGCGCCGTCACGATGATCATGACAACCGGTATCGACAGCGCGTTCGCCGCGTCGCGCCAGCCAAGACAACCGGTAATGATCATCAGGCCGAGACCCACCATGGCGCTGACCGAAATAGGCATCAGCCCGGTCGCCGCGGCCGCTATAACGAACCCCATGATGGCCAGCGCCCGCTTGGCGTGATGCGTTTGCGGCAGGCTCGTGGTGCCATCGAGAACCAGCATCGTGCCGCTGTTCTTGAGGTTGGCAATCGCCTCCCCGGAGCCTTGCACCAGCAACACATCGCCGGCGCGCAGCCGAATAAGATTGATATCGTCAGTTACCTGCGAGCTCGGGGCACGAGCCCGGTGCAACGCCAGCGGCAGCAAACCATAGCTCGCACTGAAGCTGGCCGCCGCGAGGCTGCGTAAATGCAGCGGCGAACCACGGGTAACCACGACTTCTGCCAGCTGTTGCCCCTCTGCTGTCAGCGGCGTCTCTTCATCGATCGGATGTTCGACATCGGAGATATTGAAAAGCGTCGCCCCCAGAAGATTCTCGTAATGCTTCAGGTTGTCAGGCGAGTCCTTGACGAACAGCCTGTCACCCGGCAGCAGCTTCACGGACGGCAGCTTTGCCAGGAACAGGGATTCGGTGCGCTGGATTTTTTCGATACGAAGGTTGCCGTCCGCTTTCGCAAGCACCTCGGAAAGCGACCTGCCGTCGGCGAAACCACCTTCTTTGACGTGCAGCTGCGCGCTGAAGATACGGGGCGATGTGTCGGCCATCGGCGGCGTCCGATCCGGAATCAGCCGTGGCGCAACCAGCCACAAATAAAGGAGCCCGAAGCCACCGACTATTGCGACCGGCAATACGAAATCGAACAGGCCGAAGTCGAGTACGCCCATATCGTGGGAAATGCCCACGACGAGCAGGTTGGTTGAGGTGCCTATGGTCGTCGACATGCCGCCGATAATGGTGGCCAGACCCATCGGCAGCATGACGCCGGAAACCGGGAACTTGGACCGCAGGGACGCACCAACCAGTATCGGCATCAGCAACACGACGATCGGCGTGTTGTTCATGAAAGCGCTGAGAATGGCGCCTGCGACCAGCGTAGTTACCAGCGCCAAAACCGGACGACTCGCCCAGGCACTGCCAACAATCGTCGCGAGCGGTTGCAGAGCGCCGGTTGTTTCCAGCGCCTTGCCAACCATCATCAGGACACAGATGGTAATAAGCGCTTCGTTGCCGAACCCCGCAAAAAAATCGACCGGCCCAAGAACGACCTGGCCGTCCTGCGTGTACGGAAAAAGCTGGAACCCGGCAACCAGAAGGATAAGTATGGCCAGCGACGAGGACTCGAGCGCTATGTTGTCTCGCGTAAATAAGAAGAGCGCGACGACCGTCAGGACAAGAACGGCTATGCCATGAGCGTCAGGTGTTATCGGTTGCAATGCCTTCCCTCAATCGATTGCTCCGGCAAACGGCCATTGAACTTATACCAGATTAGCCCGGTTGCGCAATCGCGCGTGTGCGGCGATTGCACTGCGATATGGCGCTTACGCTTAAATACAAGCGTTTGAATTTCCTGGTGTTCCGACCGTCGAAGTCTGCGTCTCGCAGAAACCGCCGACAATTCTCGCAGCGCGACGGCGACGACGGGTTAAAGCTCCTTATTCCTCACGTCTGACATAACAATCGCCCGCGCTTTTTGGGCGTTTTTGCCTTGTTTCAGCGGGGGGCTGGCGCACGTTGCGCTCCGGGTGTAGGGTTTGCGACCTTAAGCCCTATCAGGAACCCCAAGATGCCTTCTTTTGATGTAGTCAGCGACTTCGACGCACACGAAGCGCGCAACGGCGTCGACCAGGCGAATCGCGAAGTCACGACACGTTTCGACTTCAAAGGCACTGGCTCAAAATACGAACTCGAGGAGCAGGTGATATCCCTGACCTCGCAGTCGGATTTCCAGCTGAAGCAGATGATCGACATTCTGCACCTGAAGCTCTCGAAGCGCGGTATCGACATCGCCTGTCTGGAAGAGCAGGAGCCCGAATTCGCCGGCAACGAAGCCCGGCAGAAAGTCATTCTGCGACGCGGCATCGATGCGGACCGCGCTCGCAAGCTGGTAAAGCAGATCAAGGCAGCCAAGATGAAAGTCCAGACGGCTATCCAGGGTGACAAGCTTCGGGTCAGCGGCAAGAAGCGTGATGACCTTCAGGCGGTGATCGCATTGCTGAAGGAAACCGATATCGAGCTGCCACTACAATACGAAAACTTCCGGGATTAAGCTGCGATCGGGTAAACGATAACGGTAAGCGAAAACATGCGCTCGTCTGTTTCACCAGGCCAGCCCTTATAAGAAGAATAACGATGGGTACGGGAATTCAAAAGCAGCTGCGGCGCCAGGACATCACCTTCGAAGACAAGGACCAGTCCCTGCGTGACGACGTCCGGACACTGGGTGCAATGGTTGGTGACCTCATACGCGAACAAAGCGGCGAGGACCTCTACAACTTCGTCGAGACCGCCCGGCTGCGGGCGATTCGCCGACGCGAAAACAACGAGGTCGAAGACGAGGACCTCGCATCGCTTGTTGAAGGCCTCGATCCGGAGATGGCGCTACAGCTGATACGAAGCTTCTCAACCTACTTCCAGATGGTGAATACAGCGGAGAAAGTCCATCGTATTCGCCGACGCCGTGAGTACCTTCGCGACGCCAACCAGAACCAGCCTGGCGGGCTCGAGGAAACGCTGCTCAAACTGAAGGCCTCGGGCATGACGGTCGACGACCTTCAGGCGTTGCTCGACTCAATGATTATCGAGCCGGTCTTTACCGCGCATCCAACAGAACCAACCCGGCGCACGATACTCCGCAAGGAACAGCAGATCGTCAAACACCTCGTCGATCTGCTCAACCCGACGATGACGCCGCAGGAAAGCAAAGCCGCGCTGCAGAATATTCGCCTGCTCGCTACAACGGGCTGGCAGACGGACGAGCATCCCTCTGAGCAGATGACAGTTGCCGACGAACTCGAACACGTACTGTTCTTCGTTACCGATGTCCTGTACCGCGCGGTACCGCCGTTTTACGAGGACATTCGCGACGCTGTTAACGACATCTATGGCGATGAGGCGAAGCAGCTGGAGATTCCGATTCTCGTCAAGTTTGCGTCCTGGGTCGGCGGTGACATGGACGGCAACCCGAACGTCAACGCGAAGACCATTCGCGCCACGCTCGCACGACAGCGCGCCCTGATTCTCGACCTCTATTACAAGGAATGCGGCGCAATCTCTGCGAAGCTCAGTCAGTCGACGGATCGCGCCACATTCAGCGAAGCCATGCTCGACAAGATCGAAGAGTATCGCGGTATTTTCCAGAACGCCTACCACGCGGTTCCGGCGCGTCATCGGGACATGCCCTACCGGGTATTCCTTCGCCTTGTGCAACAAAGGCTGCAGTCGACTTTCGACGACGACATCTACCCCTACGAGAAAGTCAGCGAGCTGGTCGCCGATATGGAACTGATAGCCGAGAGCCTGTCCTGCAACAAGGGCAAGAACGCCGGCCTGTTCGCTGTGCAGAGACTCCTCCGGCGCATTCACACATTCGGCTTCCACCTGGTAACGCTGGATGTGCGCCAGGATGCTGATGTGCATCGGCGAGTCATTGGCGAATGCCTCGGCGAAGACGACTGGCTCGAACTTGACCCGGAAGTGCGGACGAAGAAAATCATCGACGCGCTACACACGCGTGAAAATGCGCCGATGACTCTCAGTACCCGGGCACGCAAGACGCTGAGCGTCTTTCAGGCCATCGCATTTTGTCGCCGCAAGTATGGCAAGCGGGCGATCGGTCCATTCATTATCAGCATGACGCAGGGCGCGGACGACATCCTCTCGGTGCTGCTGCTCGCGCATTGGGGCGAGCTGCACAATCGTCGCGGCGAAGTGCCTATCGACATTGCGCCGCTTCTGGAAACCGTGGATGACCTGCACAACGGCCCTGCGATACTCGAGTCTTTGCTGAGCACCAAGCTTTATCGTGAACACCTTGAAACGCGTCGCAACCGGCAGACCGTCATGATCGGCTACTCGGACAGCAACAAGGATGGCGGCCTCGCGTCCGCTCGATGGGCACTGCAGAACGCCCAGGAAACGCTGGTCACGACCGTGGAGTCGCAAGACATTGAGCTGACGCTGTTCCATGGCCGCGGCGGAACAATCAGTCGCGGTGGCAGCAAGACGCATACAGCCGTGCTCGGCGCACCGCCAGGTACGGTAAACGGCCGGCTGCGCGTCACCGAACAGGGCGAAATTATCAATGAGAAGTACGGTCTGCGCGGCATAGCGTTGCGAACGCTCGAGCAAACTGCGGGTTCGGTGGCGCTTGCTACGGCACTACCGAAACATCGCGGCAACGACATGCCCGAATGGCATGAAATGATGGATGTCATCTCGGCGGAAAGTCGCATCGCTTACCGCAAGCTTATCTACGATACACCGGGCTTCTACGAGTACTTCAGAAGCGCAACGCCGATCGACCTGATCGAGCGTATGCGTATCGGTTCCCGGCCATCGTCGCGCCGATCGCAGTCCGGAATCGAGGACCTGCGCGCGATACCCTGGGTATTTTCCTGGACGCAGGCGCGGTTCGTTCTGCCCGGCTGGTATGGACTGGGCAGCGGTCTCGCCAAGGCGGCTGAGCAGTTCGGGGACGAGGCGTTTCGCGGCATGTTCACCGAATGGTATTTCCTCCGTTCGCTGACAGCCGATGCCGAGATGGTGCTGGCTAAATCAGACTTAGGTATAGCCGAGCTCTACTCGCAGCTGGCCGGCGACCTGCACGACGAGTTCTTTCCGATTATCCGCAAGGAATACGACCTTACGCGCAACCTGATCCTCGAGTACTCCGATCACGAGTCACTGCTCGAGGGAGATGTGACGCTGCAGCGCGCCATCATGCTGCGAAACCCGTACGTCGACCCGATGAGCCTGATGCAGGTCGACTTGCTCTCGAGGTGGCGGGCGTCGAATCGCGAAGACGAAGGCCTGTTCACAGCACTCCTCGCAAGTGTCAATGGCATCGCACAAGCGCTGCAGAACACGGGCTAGCCGCGATTCTTACGACTTGCAGCGGACGTCGCTACGGTCACCCGGTCGCTAATGCCGGACGCTAATGCCGGACGCTTGATGGGCCGGTTTTGCGAAGAACCACGTTGCTTGGTTGAGGTCGCAACGGTGCTTTGTCTCCATTAAGAGTCTCGGATGCGAATCGAAACTGGCCGTGAGTACGAGTGCCAGCTTTTCCAAAAAACCTGCCGCTCGGACGTCCGCTCTTAGGAAATTCGACCGTCTGCTTACGGCCAATACTTACCGCTCGTGATGCTGGAATCAGCCCCAATACTTGCCGCTCAGCTCGAGCGTCTGCTTTTCTCCAAAGCGGCCGGTCAAATGTCTGTTTTAGGGAAGACTCACCGGCTGCTTACGGCTGTGACCTCAATCGGTCGTTCAGCCGTCTATCAGTCGAGCGGCCTCTTCAACGGTAGTTCCAAATGGTA